>CAYWYW010000006.1:0-45115 GCA_964462715.1 uncultured Oscillibacter sp. | reverse complement strand
AGGAGCAGAGCAGCACACCGGCGATGGCCGCCAGGGCGGAGCCGATGGCGAAGGTGGTGGAGATGGTGGCGTTGACGTTAATGCCCATGAGTTGGGCCGCGCCCTTATCCTCGGAGCAGGCCCGCATGGCCTTGCCCATCTTGGTCTTGCTGGTGAAGAGGGTCAGGGCGATCATGATGACGATGCAGGAGGCCATGGTCAGCAGAGAGATGTAGGAGATGGAGAGCTGACCGTTGAACAGCTGCAGGGCGTTGGACTCCCCCTGGGCGTTGGTGGTGGGGATCAGGGAGGGATAGACCTTGGGGGCGGCCTTCCAGATCAGCAGGGCGGTGTTCTGCAGGAAGTAGCTGACGCCGATGGCGGTGATCAGTACGGCCAGGGAGGGGGCGCTGCGGAGGGGCTTGTAGGCAAGGCCCTCAATGACGATGCCCAGCACCGTGCAGACCACCATGGCCAGAATGAGCGCCAGCCAGCCGGGCAGGCCCAGATAGCTAATGGCGCAGAAGGAGATATAGCCACCCACCATGATGACATCGCCGTGGGCGAAGTTCAGCATCTTGGCGATGCCGTACACCATGGTGTAGCCCAGGGCGATGATGGCGTATACGCTCCCCAGGCTGATGCCGCTGATCAGGTAGGAGAGAAATTCCATAGGGACACACCTCTTTTTCTTTTCATTCATTCTTCTGAATTTCTATGGCAGAAAAACGGACAGAAAATGTCCTTCTGCCCCTGTTTCCGCCATAGAACGCGGAACGCGGGGGGCCGCCGGAAGGGGGCTGTGCCCCCTCCGGCGGATGAATGTTGTTTGAAACTGAAAGCTCAGGGCAGAACGTAGGTGCCGTTCTCAATGATGACGGCCATGGGGGCCTTGGAGACTTCGCCGTTGGCGGACCAGGTCATGCCCTGGCCGGTCAGGCCGTCCACGGAGATAGTGGACATGACGCCCACCAGGGCCTCGCAGATGTCGGCGGAGGACATGTCGCCGGTGCAGCCGGCAGCCTCCAGAGCGGCCTTGACGATGTACACGCCGTCATAGGCGTCGGCGGCGAACTGGTTGGGGATCTCGCCATAAGCGGCCTGATAGGCCTTCACGAAGTTCTGGGTGCGATCGTCAGAGGCGTCGGCGGAGAAGGGGGTCAGCAGCATGACGCCCTCGGCCAGAGCGGTGTCGAAGCCCTCCATGGTCAGAATGCCGTCCATGCCGTCCACGCCGAAGAAGGTGGGAGCATAGTTCATGGCGGCGGCCTGGGTCAGGATAACGGAGGCGGGCTGATAGTAGATGGGCAGGAACACGGTGTCGGCGCCGGCGGCCTGGGCGGCAGTCAGCTGCACGGAGAAGTCGGTGGCGGTGTCAGCGGTGAAGGTGCCCTCATAGACGACCTCCAGGCTGTTGGCCTTGGCCTGAGAGACGAAGGTGTCGCGGATGCCCTGGGAATAGGCGTCGTCGTTACGGTAGATGACGGCGATCTTTGCGCCGGCCATGTTCCCGGCCATGTAGTCAGCGGAGGCAATGCCCTGGTTGGGGTCGGTGAAGCAGACCTGGAAGACGTTGTCTCCGGGGGCGATGACATCGGTGGAGGAGGCGGAGGGAGTCAGCATGAAGGTACGCTCCTCAGCGGCCTTGGCGGCAACAGCGATGGAGGCGCCGGTGGTGGTGGGGCCAACCATGACCTGCATGCCCCAGTCCATCAGAGTGTTGTAGGCGTTGACGGAGGTCTCGCCGTCGGCCACGTCATCCTCGGACTGGAACTCGAACTTGATGGCGCTGTCACTGGCGTTGATCTCGTCCACGGCGATCTTGGCACCGTTGGCAACGGCCTGGCCGTAGATGGCGGCATCGCCGGTCAGGGGGCCGATGGTGCCCAGCTTGAAGGTGCTGCCGCCTTCAGCGGTCTCGCCGCTCTGGGCGGGGGCGCTGCTGTCAGCGGGGGCGGAGGTTGCTTCCTTGCCGCCGCAGGCGGCCAGGCTGAGGACCATGACCATGGCCATCATGAGTGCGAAAAACTTCTTTTTCATCTTGATTTCTCCTTTTTGAAATAGGTATATCATACAAAAAAGCGGCTCCGCCATGAAGCGGAGCCGCTTTGCTGTATCAGACAGTCAGGCGGGCTTTCGCATCCTTGGCGCGTTCACTTTTTCGGATACCAGCAGGACTACCAGCAGTACCAGTACCAGCAGGGAGCCAACGAGAACGGACAGGCGCACGTTCAGGCTGCAAATAATAATGGACGCCATAATCATGGCGTCCAGAATCAAAGCAATATAAGCAGACTGCATGGAAGCGGTCTGGGCGCAGGAAGAAGCGGCGTTCGCGCAGGGAGCGGACGCACCGTGAGACATCATCTGAGTGGTATACATGGACTTCATCATGGTGTTCAGCTCCTCTCTGCGGGATACCCAACTTTGATTGTTTTTAATTCTAGCGGTTTAGTGTTGAAAAGTCAATCGTCATATTGACGGCAAAATCTACAGAAATACCTTGTTAAAACGCAAGCAACTGTCGGATACATACAAAAGTAGCCGAAATGTGGACAAATAATGGACTTGCGTTGTCTGAAAAAAACACCAGACTACGTAAAAGCTCCCCGGCGGTGAAGCCGGGGAGCATGGAGTCAGGAGCAGCGCTTTGAGCAGTTGGTACAGTCGCCGCCGCAGCCGCCCTTGTGACGGCGGCAGAAGCGCAGAGCGAATAGCAGCCAGCTGCCTACCAGTAGCAGAATCAGCAGTTCCAGCATGACGGCCCCTCCTTATGCCAGCAGCAGGGCGGCCTGGTGGACCAGCAGGGCCACCACCCAGGCCACGGCGCACTGGCTGAGGGCCACCCCGGCGGCCTTCCAGCCAGAGCCCAGTTCCCGCTTGACGGCGGAGATGGCGGCCACGCAGGGTGTGTACAGCAGGGTAAAGACCAGGAAACTGGCGGCGGTGAGGGGAGTGAACAGGGTGCCCAAAGCGGCAATGGTCACATCGGTGCCGGCGCCGGTGAGGATACCCAGGGTGGAAATGACGGATTCCTTGGCGATAAAGCCGGTGATGAGGGCGGTGGAGACCCGCCAGTCTCCGAAGCCCAGGGGGGCAAACAGCGGCGCGATCCAGGCACCCACAGTGGCCAACAGGCTGTCGGCGCTGTCCGCTACCAGGTTCAGCCGGGTGTCAAAGGTCTGGAGGAACCAGACGATGATGGTGGCCACGAAAATGACGGTGAAGGCCCGGGTCAGGAAGTCTTTGGCCTTGTCCCAGCAGAGCTGCCCCACGCTGCGGGCGGAAGGGAAGCGGTAGTTGGGCAGCTCCATGACGAAAGGCACCGGATTGCCCTTAAAGGCCGTGGCACCCAGGGCCTTGGCGGCAAGGATGCCCACCAGGATGCCGGTGATGTATAAGGCAATCATCACGAAGGCTGCGTGGTCCGGGAAAAAGGCGGTGGTGAACACGCCGTAAATGGGGATCTTGGCGGAGCAGCTCATAAAGGGGGTCAACAGGATGGTCATGCGGCGGTCCCGCTCGGAGGCCAGAGTCCGGGTGGCCATGATGGCGGGTACGGAGCAGCCGAAGCCGATCAACAGGGGCACGATACTGCGGCCGGACAGACCCATTTTCCGCAGCAGCTGGTCCATGAAGAAGGCCACACGGGCCATGTATCCGGTATCCTCCAGAATGGACAGGAAGAAGAACAGCACCACAATAATGGGCAGAAAGCTCAGCACGCTGCCCACGCCGGCGAAAATGCCGTCGATGACCAGACTGTGGACCACCGGGTTCAGACCATAGGCCGTCAGCCCTGCGTCCACGGCGGCGGTGAGGGCGTCGATGCCCGCCGCCAGCAGGTCGGACAGGAAGGCACCGATGACGTTGAAGGTCAGGTAGAAAATGCCCAGCATGATGCCGAAGAACAGGGGGAGGGCCAGATACTTGTTGGTGACCACCCGGTCAATGGATTCACTCCGCTGGCGCTCTCTGGATTCCCGGCACTTGACCACCGTGTCCCGGCAGACACCCTCAATAAAGTCGTACCGCATATCCGCCAGTGCGGCGTTGCGGTCCATACCGTGCTCGGCCTCCATCTCCTGAACGCTGTGCTCGATCAGCTCCAGTTCGTTTTGATCCAGCGCCAGACGCTCCCGGATGTCCTCATCACCCTCAATGAGCTTGGTGGCAGCGAAGCGGACTGGGATGCCGGAGGCTTCGGCATGGTCCTCAATCTGGTGGACCACCGCGTGGATGCAGCGGTGGACGGGACCGGGGGTGCAGAAGTCGTAGACTGCGGGATAGGTCCTGCTTCTGGCGGTGGCTACGGCAATGCGGATCAACTCATCCACGCCCTGGTTCTTCACAGCGGAGATAGGCACTACCGGGATTCCCAAAGCGCTGCTCATGCCTTTGATGTCGATGGTGACGCCGTTGGCGCTCACCTCGTCCATCATGTTGAGTGCCAGCACCATGGGGATGCGCATTTCCATGAGCTGCAGGGTCAGATACAGATTCCGCTCAATGTTGGTGGCGTCCACGATATTGATGATGCCATTGGGCTTCTGATTGATGATGAAGTCCCGGGTGACGATCTCCTCCGGCGTGTAGGGGCGGATGGAGTAGATGCCCGGCAGGTCCACCACTTCGCAGTCCTTCTGGCCCCGGACGGCACCGGACTTCTGATCCACGGTGACGCCGGGGAAGTTGCCCACATGCTGGTTGGAGCCGGTGAGCTGGTTGAACAGGGTGGTCTTGCCGCAGTTTTGATTGCCGACCAGAGCAAAGATCATACGTCCTTCACCTCCACGGAGATGTTGCGGGCGTCCTCTTTCCGCAGGGACAGGGCGTAGCCCCGGACCCGCAGCTCGATGGGATCTCCCAGAGGCGCGATCTTCTCCACCCGGACGGTGGTCTTGGGGATCAGCCCCATGTCCAGAAGGCGGCAGCGGAGAGCGCCCTCGCCTCCCACGGCGGTGATAACGGCCGGCTGGCCAGTGGGTAAGGTATCCAGTGTCATATTGAATCCTCCAAAAGTTAGCCTTTTCTAACTAAAGGAAGTTTATCACGACTAACTTTTGTAGTCAAATGCAAAACTGGCAGAAATCTGTAGAAAAATCAGGGTGCGGATTGTATAAGACGCAGAGAACGGCGGTGCGGTGTTCTCCGCTTGCTCCGACAAGCCCGACGTGGTATACTGATTCTGAGGTGATTTTTATGCTGGCATTCAACCATTTCAATTTTAATGTTTCTGATCTGGACAAGTCTCTGGCCTTTTACAAGGAGGCACTGGGCCTGGAACCGGTGCGCCGGAAGGAGGCCGAGGACGGCAGCTTTATCATCATGTTCCTGGGAGACGGCAAGACGGACTTCCGTTTGGAACTGACCTGGCTGCGGAATCACCCCCAGAAGTACGACCTGGGAGAGTGCGAGTTCCACCTGGCCATGCAGGCGGAGGACTATGAGGCCGCCCACAAAAAGCATGAGGAAATGGGCTGCATCTGCTTCGAAAATCCCAAAATGGGCATCTACTTCATCAGCGACCCTGACGGCTATTGGATCGAGGTCATCCCCACTCGGTAACCATTAGAACCCTCCCGGAATTTCGGGAGGGTTCCAATGGTTTTGGCCTTGACAGAAACAAAACAGTGGACTATTCTCTAATTAGTTGATGATACAACTATTCGGAGGTGCGCTATGGATGTGACAAATCGGCGAATCACCAAGATCGCCCGGGAGGTCAACAAACTGGTCATCCGGACCATGAAGGAGACCGGCATCGGCTCCGGGGAGCTGGACCTGCTCCACGCGGTCCGGCACAGTCCCGGGGCGTCTCAGCGGGAAATCGGCCTCCAGCTGAATATGGACAAGGGCGCGGTGGCCCGCCGGGTGGCCAGCCTGGAAAGCAAGGGCTATCTGGTCCGCCGGCCCAGCCCGGAGGACGGCCGCGCCCAGATGTTGTTCGCCACGGAGAAGGCGGAAAGCCTGAAGTGCTCCAAAGCCGCCGTGGAGACCGCTTTTTACGAGTGGCTGCTGGAGGAACTGACAGAGGAAGAGCGGGAGACTTGCGCCGATTTGCTGGACCGCCTGTACCGCCGGGCCAAGACGGAGAGCCGCAGCGGCTTTCCCTGTGTGTCCCCGCGGCTGGAGGGACTTCTGTGAGGCCCGGCGGAGACCGTCCGGACCGGGTGACCTACTACTTCCGTCAGGAATGGAGGCCCCTGATCCTGGTAACGGTGACAGGAGTTTTATTTAATGTGGGCCTGGTGACCGGACCCCTGTTCGAGGGCAGGCTGGCCCAGTGTCTGTTGGAGGTTTTGCGGGGGGAGACCGCCTGGCCCGCCATGGCGAAGCTGGCGGCACTGTACGCGGTAGTAACGGCGGCGGTCCAGGCGCTCCGGTATGGAAAGCGGTTTTTTATTCGCCGTTTTGCCAACAACGTGAACCGCCGGATGAAAGCGGTACTCTATGCCGGCCTGCTGCGGCGGCAGCGGCCGGAACTGCAGGAGGAGAGCGTGGGCAGTCTGCTGACCCGGGCTATCTCCGACGTGGACGCCTGCGCCGAGGGCATGCGGAAATTCACCACGGAGATCTTTGATACCGGCGTGGCCATGGTGGCGTACGTGGGGCTGCTGGCGTCCTATGATTGGCGGCTGACCATTCTGGCGTGCCTGTTTCCGCCGGCGGCCTTTTTCCTGGCGAGCCGGATGAAAAAGCCTGTTGCCCGGTGCGCGGCGGCCTGGAAGGAGAGCGCGGGACGGCTGAACGAGGCCACGCTGGACCGGGTCTCCGGCGCTGTGACCTACCGGGTCTTCGGTCTGGAGAAGAAGCGGGACGAGGCCTACGAGGAGCGGCTGGCGGACTATGAGCGCCGGGCCGTGGCGGCCCACCTGTGGGAGGGCATCATGCAGCCGTTGTACCGCGCCTTGAGCATGACAGGCGCGCTGATGATCGTCTGGCTGGGCAGTCGCAACGTGATGGGCACCGGCTGGGTGTCCTGGGACATCGCAGCCTTCACCACCTTCCTGGCCTGCTTCACCAAGCTGTCGGTGAAGGTGTCCAAGGCCGCCAAGCTGTTCAACGCCGTCCAGAAGGCCCAGGTCTCCTGGGTCCGGGTCAAGCCCCTGCTGGAGGGCGGTAGCCTGCCGGAGGAGACTGCCCCCACCGCCCCGGCGGCATTGGAGGTAGAGGGGCTGATCTTCACCTATCCCCAGGGAGAGACGGTGCTGCGGGACGTGAGCTTTACCGCTGCCCCCGGCCAGATCGTGGGTGTCACAGGGCCGGTGGCCTGCGGCAAATCCACCCTGGGCAAGGCTTTCCTCTGCGAGTATCCCTACCGGGGCAGCATCCGCTTCGGCGGAAAGGAGCTGCGGGACATGACAGCGGCGGAGCGGACCGGCGTGGTGGGCTATCTGGGCCACCAGCCGGAGCTGTTGGGAGACAGTGTCCGGGAAAATGTGCTGCTGGGCAGCTCCGGCAGTCCGGATCCCTGGCTCCGGGCGGTATGTCTGGAGGATGAGGTGGCTGCCATGCCCCATGGAGCGGAGACCCAGGTGGGCAGCGGCGGCATCCGTCTCTCCGGCGGGCAGCAGGCCCGGTTGGCTCTGGCCCGGACCCTGTGCCACCGGAGGCCGGTGCTGATCCTGGACGATCCCTTCTCCGCCGTGGACCGGACTACGGAAGCGCAGATCATGGAAAACCTGGAGACCCTGGCGGGGGACGGCATCATCCTGCTGCTGTCCCACCGGCTGGACCTGTTCGACCGGTGCGACCAGGTGATCTGGATGGAGGAGGGGCGGTGCCGGGCTGGAACCCACCGGGAGCTGCTGGAGACCTGCGATGCGTACGCCCAGGCGTTCCGGGCGCAGAAGGGAGGCACTCATGAAGCGGAATGAGACCTTGCTGAATATCCTGGGCCGGGTGCTGTGGTATCATCGGCTGCTGACTGCCGGCCTGCTGCTGGCGGTGGCAGGTTCCGTGGCTCTGGCTCTGGTGCCTCCGCTGGTGTTGGAGCGGGTGGTGGACCGGCTCACCAACGGGGAGATGGTGTCCTTCGCCATGGCTTTGCTCTATTTCCTGACCCTGGCCCTGTCCGGCATTCTGGATGCGGGAAAGGAGACCCTCATCACCGTCCTGGGCCAGAAGCTGACCCGGGGACTGCGCCATGCCATGTGCGCTAAGCTGTCCCGGCTGCCGGCTGCCTGGTTTTCCAAACAGGACCCCGGCGCCACCGCATCCCGCTTCGTGGGCGATGTGGACACGGTGGAGGCCCTGTTCTCCTCCGGCGTGGTCAGTATGGCGGCGGATATATGCAAGATCGTGGGCATCCTGGCGGTGATCTGGGTGAAGAGCCGGGGCCTGGGTATCCTGATGCTGCTGGTAACGCCCTTGCTGTTCATCATGACCCGGGTGTTCCAGAAGCAAATGCTGCAGGCGCAGCTGGAGCACCGGGCGGCAGTAGCCCGGGCCAGTCAGCAGGTGCCCGAGACCATCCGCAATATCCGAACTGTCCATACCCTGCGGAAAGAGCGGTACATGGCCCGCCGATATGACGACGCCATCCAGGCCGGCTACTGGGCCATGGAGCGCACTAATTTTTATCACGCTCTGTATTCTCCCATCATTGTGACGGTCAGCGCTGTGATGGTGGCGCTGGTGATGACCCTGTCCGCCATGGGCGGCGGCCTGCGGGAATTTTTCGGCATGTCCGTGGGCACCGCCGTAGCCATTATCGCCTACATATCCAAGGTGTTCGAGCCTCTGGAGAGCATCGGCATGGAGATCCAGAGCATCCAGTCCGCCGTGGCCGGTGTGCGCCGCATCCAGACCTTCCTGGCGGAACAGGAGCAGCCGTCCGCCGATGAGCAGGTGACCATAGAAGCGCTGCTGTCCAGTGGAAGGCCGGCTGTGGAGCTGAAGAACGTGTCTTTCAGCTACGACGGCCGGCATCCGGTGGTGTCCGGGTGTGACCTCACGGTGGAGCCGGGTGAGACGGTGACCCTCACCGGACGTACCGGCGCGGGTAAGACAACACTGTTCCGGCTGGTGTTGGGCCTGTACCCGCCGGGAGACGGCAGCGTCCGGATCTTCGGTACGGAGGCCGCTGATCTTCCGCCTGCTGTCCGGCGGCGGCTGTTCGGCTATGTGGAGCAGTCCTTCCGCCTGGTGCCCGGCACGGTGGCGGACCAAATCACCCTTTGGGACGAGGACATCAGCCGGGAGCAGATGGAGAACGCCGCCAGGATGGTGGGCCTGCACGATACCATCCTGGCCCTGGACCGGGGATATGACACGCCCTGCACCGAGGGACTGTTCTCCCAGGGTCAGCTCCAGCTGTTGGCCATCGCCCGGGCGGTGGCCGCCGATCCTGCCATTTTGCTGCTGGACGAGATCACCGCCAGCCTGGACACGGCAACGGAGGCCCGGGTGCTGGAGGCCCTGCGGCACGCCGCCGCCCACCGTACGGTACTGTCCATCTCCCACCGGCTGTACCGGGAGACCGGCGGCCGCCAGTTCAGCCTGACATAAAAAACGAGGAGACGCATTCTCCGGCGTTTCATAGGGACAATTTCTGAACCTACCCAAATAAGTTAATATTTGTTCCTGTGGAGGGAGGCTGTGTTTCGGCACAGCCTCCCTTTTCTGCTCATGCGACCTCAACGGGTACCTGCTCAGCCACAGCCTCGGCCATGCTCTGAGGCAGTTCATCCACCAGGCCGATGTTGCGGTAGTAGATGCGTACCTCCTGCGGTGCTGTGCGAGAGTATTTCTCCGCGCGCTCGCCCACCTCTACCCGCTTGATGAAGATGTGCAGGATCTCAGAGGTCAGCTCCGGGATCTCACTGTATCGCTTGGCATTCTCAATGAATCGTGCAATGTTGGAACTGGAGTCCTTCAGTTCCTGAAGTCGCACTTCCATGGCGGGGAGCTGTTCCTGAATCTCTTTCTGTTCGGCAGTGTACTCCTGAGAGAGGATGCGGTACTGCTCGTCTGGGATACGGCCAAGGACACTGTCCTCGTAGAGCCGTTTGAACAACTTCGTAAGCTCGTCCTGGCGCTTCTGCATGGTGTCGATCTTCTTCTGGAGCATTGTGATCTCCTGCTGTGCTTCCTTGCCCTGCTTCTTGCGGATGTGCTCTGCAAATCGTAATTCATTCTGACGGGCGAAATGTGTGACACGGCGGATGTCATCCAGAAGGATGGCATTGAGCTCCTGCTCCCGAATGTAGTGAGCTGTGCAGGCGTCCTTGCCTTTCTTCTTATAGACGGAACACATGAAGTTGTTCTTTACCGCATCCATGGTATGCGCCCGGTGCAGTACCAGCGTGCACCGCAGTCCATGCAGTAAATCAATCCAGAGAAGATATTCTGCTCCTCCATTTTTGCCGGACGCCGCTTGTGTTTGCGAATCTCCTGTACGATCTCCCAAGTCTGCTGTGTAATAAGTGCTTCATGGGTGTTCTCGAAGCGGAGCTGCTCAGATTCCGGACGCTCGATACGCTTCTTGTTCTTGAAGGACAGCGTGGTGGACTTCAGGTTGATGGTGTGGCCCAGATAAGTCTCATCTTCCAGAATGCCAGCAATCGTTTTGTTGGACCAATTATGGGGTTCGGTAATATTGGCGTTGGTCAACTCTACGCCATTCTTCTGGTAGTAGTGATAACCGGGCGTAGGGATCTTATCTTTCTTGAGCTGCTTTGCGATTTGGGCAGGACCCTTTCCGGAAACACAGAGGTCGAAGATATACCGTACCACCGGAGCAGTTTCTGGGTCAGGTACCATATGTCGCTTGGTATCTACAGGGTCCTTCATATACCCGTAGCGGGGACGGGAGAAAACTCTGGCGCCAGTTTCGGCTTTGAGTCGAACCACGGAGCGGCCTTTCTTGCTGCAATCCTTGGCATAGAATTCATTCATGAGATTTCGGAAGGGTGTGAAGTCGTTTGTGGACTCGTACAGACTGTCCACGCCATCGTTGACGGCGATGAATCGTACACCGTAGCTGGGGAAGATGAGTTCAGTGTACTGCCCCACCTGAAGGTACTCACGGCCCAGACGAGACATGTCCTTCACGATAAGGGTTTCCACTTGACCGTTTTCCATCAGCTCCATGACCTGCTGCCAGCTGGGGCGGTTGAAGTTAGTTCCCGAGTAGCCGTCATCATACAGGAAGAGCGTGTTGGTGAAGCCTTTCTCGGCAGCGTACTTCTCCAGCAGAAGCTTCTGGTTCTGGATGCTGTTGGAGTCATCTGTTTTGTTTGATTTCTCTGTATCCTCCTGGCTCAGTCGGCCATAGAGGATGGTGTATTTTTCGTTGCTTGCCATTGTTACTCCTTTCCGGGCAAGCCGATACGGTAACAACGAACATACCGTATCTCCTGCCCAAAGTCTATCCTCAAATCGGGCCTTTTTCCAAATCGCTGTCGATGATTTGTAGCATCTGCTCTGTGGGTGTTCTCGCTTTCTCGGCGTTGGAGAGGATGGAACGAATGAGGAATCTTCTCTCACCCACGACCATCTCACGGTGCAGTTCCAAACCCTTGTCCGTATGCCAATAGGAAGTGTCACGGAAAATGGGTGTGACCGTATTCTCATCACGGCGGGCAACAACGTGCTCAGGGATATAGCCGCCAAGGATTCCTGTATCTCGATAGATCTCGTATTCACTTTTCATGAAGCGCCTTTCCCCCAAAATCAATTCGGGCAATAAAAATAGCAGACCGTCACATAGTCTGCTGCTGTGTTTGTTCTGCCTGCTGTTCTTCGGCTCGCTGCTGTTCTGTAGCTGATTGCTCATCCTGTGTGAGCACCATGGCTACGCCAGCCACCAGCCCGATGACCGCACCGATGTTTTTGCCTTCCTGTTCTGCCTGGATACGGCGGTAACGTTCCTCGGCATCTTCGTTACCATCATCCAGTAACGCTCCAGTTGCCGCCAGACCATACAGTCCAGCGTGGAGTGGATTCATAGAAACAGGTTGCGGATGTTGCTGACCACTGTCGCTGTGCCATACCCCATCGCCAGCAGCGCTGCCACGATGAGCAGCACCAGCACGATCCACTTGGTCACTACGATCAGGTCGAAGTCCGGAAGCCAGTCCAGCCATTTCCTCCACCAGAGTGAAACTGGAATCCACCGCGCCGCTGATTGCCGTCGTACCAGAGATGCGGTTGAACACATCATCGGCAGTTTCCTTTCGCAGATGATGGATCAGCAGGATGGCGATACCGTGGGTATCCGCAATCCGTTTCAGAGCGGAGAGGTCGCGGTAGTCGTTGGCGTAGGTGATGCCGCGGATCATCTGTAGCGTGTCGATGATGACCAGCACCGTATCGGAATGTTCGGCAAGGAAGGTGCAGAGCTGCTCATCCAGTCCCTTGCCCAGGATGCCACTCTGGGTAGTGAAGTGAACATTGGCGGGAGCATCCTCCGTGATCTCGAACAGTCGGTTCTGGATACGGAGGGTAGAATCCTCCAAACAGAGATAAAGTGTGGTGCCCTGTTTCACAGACATACCCCAGACGGGTTCACCTTTTGCCACCATGACGGACAGCCACAGCGCCAGCCAGGACTTGCCTACCTTGGGTGAGCCAGCGAGGATGTGCAGCCCCTGGGAGAGCAGTGTGTCCACCACAAAGTTTAGCGGCTTGAGCGGCAGGCTCATCAGGCTCTCGCCGTCGATAGTGTGAAAGCGTTTTTTGCTTTTCGTGTTCATATGAACACCTCCAGATAAAAAAGATAAGGACAGAGACCACGCGGCCGCCGTAGCTTTTGTCCTTTCACTTGATTATTCTGTTGATTTTGATATAATGAGATTGTCGCAAGACAGTCTTAGAAAAGATATGGGACAGGAGGACAGAAAAATGCCGCTGGGGATCAAGCAGAACAACAGTTTTCTCAGACTCACCATAGATGTCTGGCAGGATAAGGTGTTCTACAATGAGCAGGAATATCCGGCGGGTTATTTCGCTTCGTCCATTCTAAATATTTCTGTGGATGAGATCATGGAACTGATTGGCGCTGGAGGCGTTATCCTCCAGCAGTTCCCGACGATTGCCAATGCCAACAAGAGAAAGCTGGACGCCATGCTGCCATCTTTAAAAGAGCATGTGCTGACGCTGTCGGAGCTGCTGTGGAAGTACCCTCCCTTCTGTTTCAACGACAAAGAGCAAGAACGGCATCTGATTGAAGTGATGCTTGCGCCGGAGACTCTGAACGACATCTCCAGACGGGAATCCGAGGCCAGAAACTTTTTTCTGCGTTACCTGAACGCCATCGTTCGTATCCCACCGGCAATCTATCACTTTGCTTTTGCCGGTTGGTTTTTTGAACTGGATTATCTGCGCCGCCTTGGGAAACGCAATGAGACCTTTTTTGCCGTCGCCGCTCACGACTGTTTCAACAGTGAGCTGTTCTGGAAGGAGATGCATGACCTTCAGGCACAGGACATTGAACCATTCACCATCACACCGGAACTGAAATCCTCCTATGTGTTTGCCCGCCATCCAAAGCACGAAAAGGAAATGGTATTCGTCAACCGCTACTTCTTTGAGCGCTTCATGAGCTTCTATACCTTCGATCTGCTGAATGGGCTTCAGCACGGTCACGCGCCCAGCCAATGTAAAGGCTGCGGAAAGTATTTCCTGACCACGGACGGTCACATGCCGAAGTACTGTGACGGCATCGCACCGCAGGACAATCGCATGACCTGCCGGCAGTACGGCGCCATGATGCGGCAGAAGGAACAAAATAAGCAGCATCCCATCTACCGCCTGTTCTCCACTCGCACCAACACCATACGCAAGCATCACCAGAGAGGGAAAATCTCCGATGAGCTGCGCCGGGAGGCGCTGTATGTAGCGGAGTGCTATCGGGACAAGGCTTTGATGGACAATGATTACGCCGCCAACGGCTACGAACAGGACATGGAGCAGGAGCATGTCTATGCGGAAGCCAGAAAACGCTTGAAGTAAGAATGGGGGCGGTCCCACGTCAAAGAATATGTATACCGTTGCCGGGGACTGCCCCAGCAATGAAGATCTGGCCCTGCGGATACAGGCCGGAGATAGACAAGCCGCAGATCTGCTCATCTCACAGAACGAAGGGTATCTCACGGATCTGGCTCTTGGTCATGCTGAGTGGTGTGAGTCGGAAGATTTGAAACAGGAGGGCGCGATGGCTCTCCTGGAGGCGGCGAAGCAGTTTGATCCTTCCTATGGGACAAAGCTGCTGACCTACGCAACGCCAGCCATTGAATCGGCCATGATGGATTATGGCTCCCACGGTTCGCTGACGATCAGCATCCCGCCCAGCCGGTACCATCAGCTTCGCAAGGTGGCTTACGTCTGCGCCGAAGCGCAGGATGAATCAGAGGCTGCGCTCATCAATGCTGTCTGCGAGGAATTAGAGGTATCTCAGAATGTAGCGGCGGAGCTGCTGAAGGAATATCGGACACTATTCCATGTACGGCAGTTGGGCGATGATGTATTTTCCATTAGCTATGGAGGAGACCCGGCCAAAGCCTATGACCGGTACATGCGACAGGTACTCCTGCTCCAGCTGATGGAGGAAGTTCTGAAACCAAGAGAGTTGAATCTGATGCGGTACTATCTCGGTATCGGTCAGCCGGACGAGGAAGGGATGACCTTTCAGGAACTGGCGATCCGGCTCAACTACAACGGTCCCAGTGGTGCGGAGAAAGCGTACAAAAGTGCGTTGCGCAAATTGAAGAAGGAACTCCACTCCGGTGCCTATGGTCAGTGGCTCTCCATGCAGAAAGCCATTAACAAGGCCAGAGCGGAAGCGGAGGCTGACCATGGCTACTATGTGCCGCCACAGACTACATGGATTGATGAGAAGAATCTGGCGGAGCAGTTTATCTGTGAGGTCGTTACGCTGGCCCGTTTTCATTTACCACACCAGGGTGGCAAAATAGTCGTCCAGGGTTTCGGCCCGGCGAATCAGCTCCACGGAGCCGTCCTCCTTCAGCAGCAGCTCGGCAGAGCGGAGCTTGCCGTTGTAGTTGTAGCCCATGGCGTGGCCGTGGGCACCGGCGTCGTGGATCACCAGCAGGTCGCCCATGTCGATCTTCGGCAGCATCCGGTCGATGGCGAACTTGTCGTTGTTCTCGCAGAGGGAGCCCACCACGTCGTACTTGTGGTCGCAGGGGGCGTTTTCCTTACCCATGACCGTAATATGGTGATAGGAGCCGTACATGGCGGGGCGCATCAGGTTGCAGGCGCAGGCGTCCACGCCAATATACTCCTTATAGATGTGCTTTTCATGGGTGGCACGGGTCACCAAGTGACCGTAGGGCGCCAGCATGAAGCGGCCCAGCTCCGTGTACAGGGCCACATCGTCCATCCCGGCGGGCACCAGGATCTCCTCATAGGCCTTCCGGACGCCTTCGCCGATGGCGGCAATGTCATTGGCGGGCTGGTCCGGCAGATAGGGGATGCCCACGCCGCCGGAGAGGTTGATGAAGGTGATGTGGGCGTCCGTTTCGTTTTTCAGGTCCACCGCCAGCTGGAACAGGATGCGGGCCAGGGCGGGATAGTATTCGTTGGACAACGTGTTAGAGGCCAGAAAACTGTGGATGCCGAACTCCTTGACGCCCTTGGAGGCAAGAATTTTGTAAGCCTCGGCGATCTGGGGACGGGTCATGCCGTACTTGGCGTCGCCGGGGTTGTCCATCACCTGGAAGCCCTCCCGGGTCTCGCCCAGGGTGAAGACGCCGCCGGGATTGTAGCGGCAGCAGACCTTTTCGGGAACACCGCCCAGGGCCTCCTCCAGTTCGGGAATCAGGGTGATGTCATCCAGGTTGATAATGCCGCCCAGCTGGCTGGCTTTCTGAAACTCCTCAGGAGGCGTCTCGTTGGAGGAGAACATGATGCCCTCGCCGGTGACGCCGCATTTTTCCGCCATGACCAGCTCCGCCATGGAGGAGCAGTCGCAGCCGCAGCCCTCTTCCTTCAGCAGCTTCAGAATGGCGGGGGTGGGGGTGGCCTTCACGGCGAAGTACTCCCGGTAGCCGGGATTCCAGGCGAAGGCGGCCTTCAGGCGGCAGGCGTTCTCCCGGATACCCTTTTCGTCGTAAATGTGGAAGGGCGTGGGATACTGGGCGGCAATGGCCTCCAGCTGATCTTTTGTCACGAAGGGCGTTTTCATAGGTACATAACCTCGAATCGTTTATAAAGTGACTACTATTTTACGATGTAAAGCGATGATTTGTCAAGAAATCCGGCGAGAAACGGCGATTTGCACGGGAATCCCAGCGTCAGCGGCTTCCGGCATGTGCATCTGCACGGCTATTCTTTGCAAAAAACAGCCCTTGTATTTCGGCAGTACCGGCGGTAAAATAGAAACCAGTATCACATGAAGAGAAGTGAGGAGCGATGACAATGGCAAATGTAACAGTGAACGCCGTGGGCGAGCAGTGCCCCATCCCGGTGGTCAAGGCCACCCGTGCGCTGCGGGCCATGACAGAGCCCGGTGTACTGGAGGTGTTGGTGGACAATGAGATCGCGGTGCAGAACCTGACCCGCATGGCCTCCGGCCACCACCTGGAGTCTAAGGCGGAAAAGCGGGACGGCGGAACCTTTGCCGTCACCATGGAGGTCCGGGAACCCATGGGCGATGCTCCCGCAGAGGAGCCGGAGCTGACCTGCGTCCCCGACCAGCGTGGCAGCCTGGTGGTAGCGGTGGATACCGACGCCATGGGCCGGGGCAGCGAGGAGCTGGGGCGAACCCTGATGAAGGGTTTCCTGTTCGCTGTCAGCCAGCTGCCGGAGCTGCCCAGAACCATCCTGTTTTATAACGGCGGCGCCAGGCTGACCACCCAGGGCTCTGATTCCCTGGAGGACCTGAAAAAGATGGAGGCCCAGGGGGTGGAGATCCTGACCTGCGGCACCTGCCTGAGTTTCTACGGCCTGACGGACAAGCTGGCGGTGGGTTCTGTCACCAACATGTACACCATCGTGGAGAAGCTGGCGGGGGCCGGGAAGGTCATCAAGCCATGATCTATCTGGATAACGCGGCCACCACCCGGCCCAAGCCACCCGGTGTGGCGGAGGCGGTGATGGCGGCCATGATGTCCTGGGGCAACTGCGGCCGGGGCGCTCATGAGGAGGCTCTGGCCTCGGCCCGGGCGGTGTTCACCGTCCGGGAGCAGATGGCCCGGCTCCTGGGGTGCCCGCGGGCGGACCATGTGTGTTTCACCCCCAACTCCACCCAGGCCCTGAACATCGCCATCAGCGGATTGCTGGGGCCGGGGGACCATGTGATCTCCACGGACCTGGAGCACAATTCCGTCCTGCGGCCCCTGTACCGCCTGCGGCAGCAGGGGGCGGCGGTGGATTTTGTCCCGGCGGACCGGCGGGGACAGATCGACTATGCAGACTTTGAGCGGCTGCTGCGGCCCGATACGAAGGCTGTGGTCTGCACCCATGCCTCCAACCTGACCGGCGACATGATCGACATCGGCCGGGTGGGAGAGTTCTGCCGCACCCATGGGCTGCTGTTCATTCTGGACGCCAGCCAGACGGCAGGCGTGTTTCCCATTGATATGGAGGCCCAGCACATCGATGTGGTGTGCTTCACCGGACATAAGAGCCTGCTGGGGCCCCAGGGCACCGGAGGTCTGTGTGTCCGGGAGGGGGTGGACATCCGGCCCTTTGCCGTGGGCGGTACCGGGGTCCAGAGCTATCTGGAGACCCAGCCTGTGGAGTACCCCACCCGTCTGGAGGCCGGGACCCTCAACAGCCACGGCCTGGCGGGCCTGGGAGCGGCGCTGGACTTTCTGGAGGAGACCGGCATCGACGCCATCCGGGCCCATGAGACGGCCCTGGCACGCCGGTTTTATGAGCAGGTCCGGCAGGTCCCCGGCGTCACGGTCTACGGCGACCACAGCAAGACGGAGCGGGCTCCCGTGGTGGCGCTGAACATCGGGGACTACGAGTCCGGAGAGGTGGCGGACGAGCTGGCGGAGCGCTTCGGCATCGCCACCCGGCCCGGCGCCCACTGCGCGCCCCGGATGCACCGTGCCCTGGGCACCACCGGGCAGGGAGCCGTCCGGTTCTCCTGGTCGCATTTCAATACGGAGGAAGAGACCGACGCGGCGGCGGAGGCTGTCCGCATCCTGGCCACGGAGAACTGACATGCGTCAAAAAGAGGAAAAATGCGTGGTGACCTTCCGCACCACCGCTGCCGCCATAGAGATGGAGCGGGCCTGCAAGGCCGAAGGCGTGCCGGGGCGGCTGATCCCCGTGCCCCGGACCATCACTGCCGGCTGCGGCATGTGCTGGGCGGCGCCCCCGTCGGCCCGGGAGGCCGTGGAGGAGCTGGTGATGGCGAGGCACTTGATGATCGACGGCATCTATGCTATCATCTTATAGTTGAGGTGAGTTTGATGGCGGCAAATTGTGAAGAGTGCGTACACTACGATTATGATGACGAGACGGAGGCGTACTACTGCACCATGGACCTGGACGAGGATGAGATGGAGCGGTTCCTGCGCAGCGCTAATGACGCCTGCCCTTTCTACCGGCGGGGCGATGACTATATGACGGCCAGGAGGCAGTAGACATGGAGCTTGTGGATCTGTACGATGAAAACCGGGTGCCCCTGGGACGGGTGGCGGAGCGCCATGCTAAAAGGGCCCCGGGGGAGTATCGCATGGTGGTCCATGTCTGTATCTTCAACAGCCTGGGCCAACTGCTGATCCAGCGGCGTTCCCCGGAAAAGACGATTTGGCCGGAGCTGTGGGATGTGTCCGTCGGCGGCGGCGTGGACGCCGGGGAGACCAGCCGTCAGGGAGCTGTCCGGGAGGTCGGCGAGGAACTGGGGTATGACCTGGACCTGACCGGCCTGCGGCCTGCCGTGACGGTGAATTTTGAGGGCGGCTTCGACGATTTCTTCGTGGTGACCCGGGACCTGGACCTCCGGAACCTGCGGCTCCAGAAAGAGGAGGTCAGTGATGTCCGCTGGGCGACGCTTGAGGAGACCATGGATATGCTGGCCCGGGGAGCATTTATCCCCTATCCGCCCAGCTTCCTGCAGTTTCTGTTCGAGGCCCGGGGGAGCTTTGATTTCCCGACGAAATAAGGAAAACCGGCTCAGATGAGCCGGTTTTCTCAATTTTCATGGGGTTGTGTCCTCCTCCAGCAGGTGCATCATGGACACCTCGTAGGCAGTGCGCTCCTCGGCCCCGCTGTCGGTGACCTTGTGATAGGCCCGGCTCTGGACCCGGCCCTCCAGGGAGAGACTGTCTCCCACCCCAAGACTGCTGGCCCGCACCGCCAGCTGGCCCCAGGCAATGACCGGCAGGTAGTCCGCCCGACCGTACCGGCGGGGCACCGCCAGCATCAGGTCACAGATGCTGCGTCCCAGGGGCGTCCGCCGGAAGATGGGCGGCTTGCAGAGAGAGCCGGTCAGGAGAATTTGGTTGCAGGGTTCTCCAGTGCCCGGCTGAATGTCCGTGGCGAAGACCGTCAGCACCAGCTTGTTGCCTACGCCGCTGCGGTTGTTGAAGGAGCGAAGCTGCCCCCGGACGCGGATGGGTTCTTGGCCGCCGGTGCGGTCCAGCAGAGAGTCCGGCAGCAGTACCGGCAGAACATCCGGCGTGCCGGACAGGCGGGGAACCTCCAGGAAAAAACGGTAGAATTGGGTGCCGTGGTTTTCATGGGACCACTCCGGTTCGCCGGCCGGACGGCCTTCCAGCAGCACGTCATTTTGGCTATGTGTCGTCATGTTGTCCACCCCTCGGTCGTGATGAGACATCCTATGAGACCAAGGCTTGTAAAATGACTGTGAATTTCCGGGCGGTGCTCTTGTGGAAGGAAAAAATTGTGGGTATAATGAGCGCAATGTAATGTAAGGAGGATGACCCATGGCAAATCTGCTGGATTACCTGGATTGGCGGGGAGACCTGACTCTGGAGCAGTCTCCCTTCAACGAGGTGGACAATCTGATTTTGGCGGAGCTATCCTTTGTGGACTTCAAGGACATCGTCCCCGGCCCCGGCGAGGGGGAGAGCGTAGTGCTGCGGGAGGCGGCGGAGAAGTTTTTTGCAAAATTTCCCCAGGGAGAAAAAATTGACATGGGGGTGCTGGTGCCCGGCGCCATCCCGGATATGCTGCGGAAAATGGCGGATTCCCGCCGGTTCGGGGAGATGAAGCTGAACTGCTTCGTGGACCACCTGGACGTGGGCAAGGGCGAGCAGTTCGCGGCCCTTGCCATCGAGACCGGGGATAAAACACTGTATCTCTCCTTCCGGGGGACCGACGACACCCTGGCGGGGTGGAAAGAGGATTTTGAACTGGCATGCATGCCGGAGGTCCCTGCGCAGAAAAAAGCGGTGGCCTACACCTGGTCTGTGGCGAAGCAGTTTCCCCGGAAGAAGCTGCTGCTGGGCGGCCACTCCAAGGGCGGCAACCTGGCGGTGTACGCTGGGGTGTTCTGCCCGGAGAATGTCCAGAAGCGTATCATCGCCGTCTGGTCTAACGATGGCCCCGGCTTCCACAATGATCTGCTGGACTTGCCGGAGCACCGGCGGGTGGCGAAGCGTATTTACTCCATCGTGCCCAAGTCCTCTGTGGTTGGGATGCTGCTGGAGCACGAGGAGGATTACACCGTGGTCGACAGTGACCAGCTGGGCTTCATGCAGCACGACGGCTTCTCCTGGCAGGTCGTGGGCGACCACTTCATAACCCTGCGCCAAGTGACCCAGCAGGCACATCTCAGTGACCAGGAGCTGCGGAAGTGGGTCCACGGATTGTCTGTGGAGCAGCGGGAGACCTTCGTCAATGCCATGTTTGATGTGCTGACAGCCTCCGGCGCCGTGACCCTGACAGACCTGAAGGATGACAGCTTCAAGGCTGTGGGTGCCATGATCCGGGCTATGAAGGACCTGGACAAGGAGACCCGGGACGGCCTGTGGGATTTCCTGGCCATCCTCTTCAAGAGCAACCTGCGAATGGTGCTGGAGGGCATTCAGGAGGAAACAGAGAAAAAGCGCGGCCCCCGGCGGCTGATCAAAAAGAAAGAAAAAGAGGCGTGAGTTGGCACCTCTTGACAACGTTCACCGCCTGTGCTAGATTAGGTGACGTTCATCGGAGGGCTTGTGGCCGCAGTCACAAAGCCGGATAAGATGTCGGGTGACGCCCGGTATCCTATCCGGCTTTTTTGCTTGCCAGGTTTAAGGAGGAAATGATGGAACGGGAACATGATTTTACCAGGGGACCGATTTTGCGGTCCCTTCTGCGATTTGCCCTTCCGGTGCTGCTGGCTCTGCTGCTCCAGGCCATGTACGGCGCTGTGGATCTGCAGGTAGTGGGGAAGTTCGGCACGGCGGCGGACATCTCCTCCGTGTCCACCGGCAGCCAGATCATGCAGACCATCACCATCGCCATCACCGGGCTTGCCATGGGCGTGACGGTGCTGCTGGGCCAGAAGCTGGGCGAGGGGAAGCCGGAGGAAGCCGGACGGGCTGTGGGCGGCGGCATCTGTTTGTTCGGAGCAGTGGCGCTGGCTGTGACCGCCGTTATGCTGCTGGCGGCGCCGCAGATGTCGTCTTGGATGCAGGCTCCTGCGGACGCTTTCAACGGCACGGTGACCTACGTCCGTATTTGTTCCGGCGGCGCGGTGTTCATTGTGGCCTACAACATTCTGGGCAGCGTATTCCGGGGACTGGGAGATTCCAAAATGCCGCTGCTGACGGTGGCAATCGCCTGTGTGTGCAACATCGTCGGGGACCTGCTGCTGGTGGGCGGCTTTGGCATGGGAGTGGCGGGAGCCGCGATTGCCACGGTGTCTGCCCAGGCGGTCAGCGTGGTCCTGTCCCTGCTCATCATCCGCCGCCGGGAATTGCCCTTCGCACTGACCAGGGCGGATATCCGCTTTGACCGGGCGGTGATCGGGAAGATTTTAAAGCTGGGTACTCCGGTGGCGCTCCAGGACCTGCTGGTGAGTTTGTCATTTTTGGCCATTATTGCTATTGCCAATGCCATGGGTACCGTCGCCTCCGCGGGAGTGGGGGTGGCAGAGAAGCTGTGCGCTTTCGTCATGCTGGTGCCCTCCGCCTATATGCAGTCCATGTCCGCTTTCGTGGCCCAGAACATCGGCGCTGGCCGGGAGGACCGGGCCCGGAAGGCACTGCTGGGCGGCATCCTGTCCTCTTTTGCGGCGGGGCTGCTCATGGGATGGGCGGCCTTCTTCCACGGGGACGTGCTGGCGGGGCTGTTCGCTGAGGACGGCGCTGTCATTGCCGCTGCCTGGGAATATCTGAAAGCCTATGCTATCGACTGCCTGCTGACCAGCTTCCTGTTTTGCTTCGTCGGCTATTTCAACGGCCATGGACAGACGGTATTTGTTATGGTCCAGGGCTTTGTGGGGGCGCTGGGCGTCCGGCTTCCGGTGGCGTTCCTCATGAGCCGGGTGTCGCCGGGGTCTTTGTTCCATTTGGGGCTGTCCACCCCGGCCTCCACCGTGGTGCAGATCTTGCTGTGCGGGGGATATTTCTACTATTTCGGTAAAAAGCGGGGGAAGTTGTCCATATCTGCTTGAAGCCGCTCCAGAAATTGGCTGACGTGATAGCCGTCGGTGGCTGCGTGGTGACAGGTGAGTGAAAGAGGCAGGAAGCACTTGCCGTCCCGGAGCACGAATTTTCCCGCTTCCACTGAAGGAAAGAAATAGTCCTTCAGACCGTAACTGTGGACGGCGAAGTGCTGGAAGGAGACCCAGGGGACGCAGGAGACGGTATAGGCGTTGGCGGGCGGCGGGGTCTCCGGCTGAGAGAGAAAGCCGTGGTTGGCGCCGTACCGGGCTTGGTTTTCCGTGAAGGCATGGTAGAAAGCGGAGAAGTCCGGGTCAAATTCCGTCCACATCATGGAAAAGGATTTGTCATCCTCGTGAAACACGGCGTACAGGGGCGTCAGGGTGTCGTAGGTGCCGATTTGCTCTCCCTGCTTAGCCAGCCGAAAGGCCGGGTCAGCATTCAGGCTTTTCGTCACCAGCCACAGGTAGGCGGGATAAAATTTCAGGCCCCGGCCTTTCAGTGTCCGCCGCAGGGCGGTCACGTCCAGCTCCACCGTCAGAGAGTAGCCGGTGGGAGCCATCCGGGAGAAGTAGTAAAAGGTCTGCATCCGGGGCCAGGCTGCCGGGTCAATGGGGGTAAAGGTCATGGGAAGCACCTCCTGAAAATGGATGCTTCTATGGTAAATCTGACCCCGGAAAAGTACAAGCAACGCTTCGTTGAGTGCGGTTTCCTCTGGCGGGGCTGAGTTTTTGTGATAAGCTCTATGATAAAATAGCGCCATGAGGAGGGACGCGTATGCTGCTTGATCAGCCCGCCATCCAGCGTATCCGGCCGCTGGTCAGACCGCTTGGATTCAAGCATGATGGACCGTATTTTTACCGTGTCACCGGTGATGTGACCCAGCGGTTTTGCCTGGTCCGGTTTTCCCCCCTGGAGCTATACCATCCGGTTCCGCGTGGGCTCGATCTATGATGATGCCCCCTGCCGGAAGTGGGAGGGGGAGGACATCTGCCGCATCATCAACGGAACCAATTGGTTTTTAAGTAATGATATGATAGCACCTTATCTGTACCAGGAACGGGGAGAGGCGAAGGTCTGCGCCGAAGCGCTGGAGTGGTATCTGCTGCCGTGGTTCGAGTCTGCGGCAGATTCTGAACGTGCCTGGAGCACCGCAAAAGAGGCGGGGCTGTTTTTGCAGGTGCCGGGCAACCCGGAGCGGATGCGGTATTGCCATGACAACCTGGGATTTTTCCTGGGAATGGGGGATTGGGACGCAGCGGCGGAGCTGCTGGGCCACTATATCGCCCATTCTGACCACTACAATCAGACTTGGTGGAAGCTCCGTGAGGATACCTGTAAGGAACTTCAGCCGCCCTGCTGGCAAACGACCAGTCTGCCATCGCGGACTACATGGCGCAAAAACAGACGGCAGCATACCGGGAATTCCGATGGAAAGAGGAATAAAACAAACCCGCGGCAATTTTGCCGCGGGCTTCTTGATTTCTGCGGGGAATTTATTCCTGACCGGGGACCTTGGGGAGATTTGCGAAGCTGGCTTCCAGCTCGGCGTCTGTGGGGATATAGTCGCTCATCTCGCCGTTGTGGAACTTTTCGTAGGCCACCATATCGAAATATCCGGTGCCCGTCAGGCCGAAGACGATGGTATTCTCCTCGCCGGTCTCCTTGCATTTCAGCGCCTCGTCGATGGCGACGCGGATGGCGTGGCTGGACTCGGGGGCGGGGAGAATGCCCTCCACCCGGGCGAACATCTCGGCGGCCTCAAAGACCTTGGTCTGCTCCACGGAAGTGGCCTCCATGTAGCCGTCGTGGTACAGCTGGCTGAGGATGCTGCTCATGCCGTGATACCGCAGGCCGCCGGCGTGGTTGGGAGAGGGGATGAAGCCGCTGCCCAGGGTGTACATCTTGGCCAGGGGGCATACCTTGCCGGTGTCGCAGAAGTCATAGGCGAACTTGCCCCGGGTGAAGCTTGGACAGGAGGCGGGCTCCACGGCGATGATGCGGTAGTCCTTTTCGCCCCGGAGCTTCTCGCCCATAAAGGGGGAGATCAGGCCGCCCAGGTTGCTGCCGCCGCCGGCGCAACCGATGATGATGTCCGGTTCGATGCCGTATTTGTCCAGGGCCGTTTTAGTCTCCAGGCCGATGACGCTCTGGTGCAGCAGGACCTGATTCAGCACACTGCCCAGCACATAGCGGTAGCCGGGGGTGGAGGTTGCGACTTCAACGGCCTCGGAGATGGCGCAGCCCAGGGAGCCAGTGGTGCCGGGATGCTCCGCCAGGATGGCTTTGCCGATGTTAGTCTCCATGGAAGGGGACGGGGTGACGGAGGCACCGTAGGTCCGCATGACCTCCCGGCGGAAGGGCTTCTGCTCGTAGCTGACCTTCACCATGTAGACTTTGCAGTCCAGGCCCAGGTAGGCGCAGGCCATGGAGAGGGCGGTGCCCCACTGGCCGGCGCCGGTCTCGGTGGTGACACCCTTGAGGCCCTGCTGCTTGGCGTAGTAGGCCTGGGCGATGGCGCTGTTCAGCTTGTGGGAGCCGGAGGTGTTGTTGCCCTCGAACTTGTAGTAAATTTTCGCCGGGGTCTGGAGCTTTTCCTCCAGGCAGTAGGCCCGGACCAGGGGAGAGGGGCGGTACATCTTGTAGAAGTCCCGGATCTCCTGGGGAATGGGGATGAAGGCAGTGTCGTCGTCCAGTTCCTGACGGACCAGTTCGTCGCAGAACACGGGACGCAGGTCATCGAAGCCCATGGGGGCGCCGGTGCCGGGGTTCAGCAGGGGAGCGGGCTTGATTTTCATATCCGCCCGGACGTTGTACCAGGCTTTCGGCATTTCGTCCTCGGAGAGATAAATCTTATAAGGGATGTTGTTCTTTTCGGCTGCCATGATGCTTGCTCCTTTCATGCTTGCGGGCCCTCCAAGGAAACAAAAAAGACCTTTGTCTCACAAGGACCCATTTCCAAATGGTTCCTTTGGGACAAAAGTCTGAAAACTTCTGCGGTGCCACCCAAATTGACGCGTTTGCGTCCGCTCGGCGACGTGCCATCACACGTCTTTCCTTGGTAACGGGGGAAAAGCCCGTCGGTACTTACTGAGAAAAAACTCCGTTCAGTCCGCCCTCCGCAGTCCATTCGGCAAAGTTATTTCTGCCGCCATCCCACCACCGGCGGCTCTCTGAGAGAAACTCGTTTTGCGTACTCGTCTGCGTCATCGGTTTGCTCTTTTGAACTTGGCGCAAGTGTACTCTACTTCAGCACAGTTGTCAAGAGGTGAAAAAATATTTTCTCACAATGCACAAAAATGCATATAAAAATCAAATGATTTTCTCGAACGGTGAGTAGAGAAAAGGCGGACAGGCAACAGCCTGTCCGCCAAATTTCTCAGCGCTGATATTCAAATTCAAAATCGTAGAGAGACACAGTGTCGCCATCCTGAATGCCCATCTCCTCCAGCCGCTGGTAGAGGCCGGATTCCCGCAGTTGCCGGTCGAACCACATGCGGCTTTCGTAGTCGGCGAAGTTGGTGTTGCTCATAAGGCGTTGCAGCCAGGGACCCTCCACCAGCCAGGTGCCGTCGTCGGCCCGCCGGATGTCCAGGGGGGCGGAGGTGTCGATGACGGGGGGCTTGGGGACATACTCCGGCTCGTATACCGTAACGGGAGGCAGCATGGACAGCATTCCGGCCACCTTGCCCACCAGTTGGCGGGTGCCCTGATGGGCGGCGGCGGAGATCTCCAACAGGGTGTAACCCAAGCCCTCCACGTGGGCCCGCAGGCGCTCCAGATTTTCGGGGTCCTCCATGATGTCCGTCTTGTTGGCGGCCACGATCTGAGGCCGGGTGGCCAGCTCGGGACTGTACTGCTTCAGTTCCTCGTTGATGGCGTCGAAATCTGCCACCGGGTCCCGGCCCTCGCTGCCGGACACGTCCACCACGTGGACCAGCAGGCGGCAGCGGTCGATGTGCCGCAGGAAGTCGTGCCCCAGGCCGGCGCCCTCGCTGGCACCCTCAATGATACCGGGGATGTCCGCCATGACGAAGCTGACGCCGTCCTCCACCCAAACTACGCCCAGGTTGGGGAACAGGGTGGTGAAATGGTAGTTGGCGATCTTGGGCTGGGCCTTGGACACCACGCTCAGCAGGGTGGACTTGCCCACATTGGGGAAGCCGATGAGGCCCACATCCGCCAGTAGCTTCAGCTCCAGGATCACGTCGTGGCTCTCGCCGGGCAGGCCACCCTTGGCGAAGCGGGGCACCTGGCGGGTGGGGGTGGCAAAATGGCTGTTGCCCCAGCCGCCACGGCCGCCCTTGCACAGAACGTAGGGCTCCGTGCTGCTCATGTCCTTGATGATCTCGTTGGTCTCGGCGTCCCGGACCAAGGTGCCCCGGGGCACCCGGATGATGAGGTCCTGGCCGTCCTTGCCGCTGCGGCGGCCGCCCTGGCCGTCCGCACCGCTGGGGGCCACGTACTTGCGCTTGTAGCGGAAGTCCATCAGAGTGGACAGGTTGTCGTCCACCTGCAGGACGATGGAACCGCCCTTGCCGCCGTCGCCGCCGTCGGGGCCGCCGGCCGCCACGTATTTTTCCCGGTGGAAGGAGACCACGCCGTTGCCGCCGTTGCCGGCCTTGACGGTGATCCGGGCTTTGTCGATGAAAGAAGTTGCCATGGAACACACCTCCGTTGTTCTTGATAGTATTTCACATGAAGGCGTGTGCATCCCAAGGCGCGGAGGCCCGTGCCCTCGGATGCAGACGCCTGCTCTTGAAAAAGAGCCCCGAACAAGAAGTTCGGGGCTCTCCAGGTGCTGATTACTCGGCAGCGTAAACAGAAGCCTGCTTACGATCCTTGCCCAGGCGCTCGAAACGGAGCACGCCGTCCACCTTGGCAAACAGGGTATCGTCAGTGCCGATACCGACGTTGGTGCCGGGATGGATGCGGGTGCCGCGCTGGCGGACCAGGATGTTGCCGGCCTTGACGAACTGACCGTCGGCGCGCTTGGGACCCAGGCGCTTGGACTCAGAGTCACGGCCGTTCTTGGTGGAGCCGCCGCCCTTCTTGTGGGCGAAGAACTGAAGACCAATACGAATCATGATACGGACCATCCTTTCTGAAGAATTTTAGAATGGGGAGGAATCATTCTTCCTCCAGAACTTCAATGTTGTCGGGATACTCGTCCCGCAACTGTACAAAGTAGACCATCAAACCAGTCAGCAGAGACTGGCAGGTGCTCTCCGCCGTGGGGCTCAGCCCCCCGGGCAGACGGAAGGAAATGGATGCGTCGCTCTCCCGGACCTTGACCGATGCCGCCAGGCCCAGCACATCGTTGACGGTGGCATCCACCAGGCGAATGGCACTGGTGATGGCCGCGCAGACGATGTCACTGCCCTCCTCGGCATAGCCGCTGTGTCCTTGAGAGTCGAATCCGGTGATCCGTTCGCCCTCGGTGCGGAATGTAACGGTGGTCATACTCAGACAGAGATCTTGGCGATCTCAACCTTGGTGTAAGGCTGACGATGGCCCTGACGCTTGCGGTAACCCTTCTTGGCATTGTACTTGAAGATGCGGATCTTCTTGCCCTTGCCGTTCTTGACGATCTTGGCCTCCACGGAAGCGCCCTCCACCACGGGGGTGCCGAAGGTGGCGTTCTCGCCGTCAATGATGGCCAGAACCTGGTCGAACTTCACAGTGTCGCCGGCCTCCACGGGCAGCTTCTCGATGAAAACGATGTCGCCCTCAGCCACCTTGTACTGCTTGCCGCCAGTCACGATGATTGCGTTCATTACTTGTTTCAACTCCTTCATTACGGGCTCGCTGTCGGGGGTGGTCCCCTGTGGGACACTTTCAGACCCATTCAAAGCGGCTTATCAAGTATATCAGTGGATTTTGGGTTTGTCAATGGTTTTTCCAAGAAAAATGCGGAGCGCATAAAATCCCCAGCAGAACACCCGACATGTGGCCCATTTGCAGCAGGCGACATTAAGATGGAGATGCTCCCGCTTCTGCTTTTGCTTCTTTGCCCGCTCAGTCATAGGACAGCGTTTCCACTGTCCAGTCCTGAATCAGGTCCGCATACCACTTGCAGGCCGCCTTGCCGGTGTCCACGTCCAAATTGACATAATTTCCGCACTCGACAGCGCTCTTACCGGGCATCTCGCCATCAAAGGCCGCGGCGGCGGTGAACACCTCTTTCAGCAACTCAATGGCACCCTCCAGGGACAGCAGCCGGTTGTCGAACAGGAAGTAGAAGCCCGTCTGGCAGCCCATGGGGCCAAAGTAGATGACGGCTTCCTGGTCTTCGGAGTTCCGCAGCAGCGTGGCGATCAGGTGCTCCACCGAGTGCATCTCGCTGTTGGTCAGCAGGTCGCCGGTGTTGGGTTTTTTGAACCGCAGGTCAAAGGTCACGATATCGCCGTCCCGGCGGGAATAATAGAGGCCCGGGACCAGCTTGTTGTGGTCCACAGTAAAGCTGGCAATGCGTTCCATATCAAAGCTCCTCCTTTTGCAGCGCCAGGGCGAAGGGCAGGACGACCTTGCCCAGTTCCTCCAGCGCGTGTCCAAAATCAAAATATTCCTCCGCCTGATTATCGGCAAACAGGTGGTCGGAGACGGATTTCAGCGCAACAAACTTCACGCCGTTCCGCAGGCACACCTGGGCGATGGCGCCGCCCTCCATCTCCACCAGGGTGGGATGGAAGGTGTCGGCGATCCAGCGGGAGCGGTCGCCCTTGACGGCGAACCAGTCGCCGGTAGCCACCCGGCCTGTGACGGCGGGGGTGCCCAAAGCCTTTAAAATATCCACGCAGCGCTCCGGCTCCCAGGTGGGGAAGGCCACCTGGTTCACGGTGGAGACCAGGCCGATGGGGTCCCCCACGGCAGTGGTGTCTACGTCGTGCTGGACAAATTCGGAGGCCACCACCAGACTGCCGGTGGGCAGGTCTGTGGCGCAGCCGGCCACGCCTGCGTTCAGGATCATGTCCACACCGAAGCGCAGGCAGAGGATCTCGGCGGCCATAGCGGCGTTGACCTTGCTGACGCCGCCTACGCAGGCGGGGATGCCCGGCGCAATCTCAAAAAAGGGAACGCCGGAAATGGTCTCCATGGGGATCAGGTCCCTGGCTCCGGGCAGTGCGTGAAGCTCCGAGGACATGGCGAATTGCAGTGCGATCTTCATAAAGGATACCTCCATCTGCGGCGGAAATGATGTACGCACCCAGTATAACACGGCAGGAGAGCCGGGGCAAGAGGGCCTTACGCATATCCCGTGTGGTTCGGGGGAACCCTGTGGATGAGGTGATTTTGATGGCGAAACAGGGCATGGCACGGCCTGACTGGCCCCACACCCAGCCCCGCAATGATCAGGAGCCTGTTCCCCTGATCCAGGGAAAGGCCAAACACGGCAAGGAGAAGGCAAAGCCCATCATCCCCGGGACCGATGGCACCGATCTAAAGGTTTACCATAATCTGAAGGGTGATAACTCGGTTGGCAACACGAAGCCGTAACCAGCATACCAGTGAAAAAAGGTCCTCTCTGGAATCCAGAGAGGACCTTTTGATGGGATTGGAAATCAGCCCTTGACGATGGAAGCGGTGTCCATGGCGATCATGAGCCTCCCCACGGGGCAGGCCCCGCGGGGACCCCATAGGATTTCAATGCTCGGGCGAACTGAATTCGCCCTTCGCCAAGGTTTTGCTCAAGAGCAAAACGCTTGTACAGCGCAAGCGCTGCCCCACGCTGTGGGGCCCCGAGGAGCAGGACCGTATTCGTATCAGGAAACTGCTCAGCCCTTGACGATGGCGGCGGTGTCCATAGCGATCATGAGCTCCTCGTTGGTGGGGATCAGCAGGACCTTCACCTTGGAGTCGGCGGCGGAGATGACGGTCTCCTTGCCCCGGACATTGTTGGCCTCGGCGTCCATCTTCACGCCCATGAACTCCAGGCCGCTGGCGATGGCCAGACGCTGGTTGGCGGAGTTCTCACCCACGCCGGCGGTGAAGATGATGGCGTCCACACCGCCCATGGCGGCGGCATAGGAACCGATGAGCTTCTTCACGCCGTAGTTGAACATATCGACGGCCAGACCGGCGCGCTCGTTGCCCTCCTTGTGGGCATTCTCCAGATCGCGGAAGTCGGAGGAAACGCCGGACACGCCCTGCACGCCGGACTTCTTGTTCAGCACGTTCAGCATCTCGTCGATGTTCATGCCGTACTTGTTCATCACATACTGCAGGATACCGGCATCCAGGTCACCGGCACGGGTGCCCATGGGCAGGCCGGCCAGGGGGGTGAAGCCCATGGAGGTGTCCACGGACTTGCCGCCGTCGATGGCGGTGACGGAGGAACCGTTGCCCAGGTGGCAGGAGATCAGCTTCAGCTCCTCGGGCTTCTTGCCCAGCATGGCGGCGGCACGGCCGGCCACATACTTGTGGGAGGTGCCGTGGAAGCCGTAGCGGCGGACCTTGTCGTTCTCGTAGTACTCATAGGGCAGAGCATACATATAGGCCTTGGCGGGCATGGTCTGATGGAAGGCGGTGTCGAACACGGCAACCTGAGGCACGTCCTTGCCCATGACGGCGGTGCAGGCGTTGATGCCGGTGATGTTGGCGGGGTTGTGCAGAGGGGCCAGGGGGATGCAGTCTTCCAGAGCCTTCATGACCTCGTCGGTGATGAGGACGGACTTGTTGAAGGCCTCGCCGCCGTGCACCACGCGGTGACCCACAGCGTCGATCTCCTTCATGGAGCCGATGACGCCGTTCTCGGCGTCCACCAGAGCGTCCAGCACGGCCTGGATGGCCTCGGAATGGGTGGGCATGGCCACATCGATGGCGTCCAGCACCTTCTTGCCCTCCACCTGGGGCTTGTAGGTGAACTTGCCGTCGATGCCGATGCGCTCGCACAGGCCCTTGGCCAGCAGGGCACCGGTCTCGGGATTCAGCAGCTGATACTTCAGGGATGAACTGCCGGCGTTGATGACGAGAATGTTCATGTTTAACGTCTCCTCTTCTTTTTGGGGAAAGCCTTGCGGCTTTTCCGTAAATGATATAAAATGAAACTGGGTCCCGCCTTCGGGCGGAAAATCTCAACTTAATTATATCAGAGTTTTTTCCAGTTACAACCTCCATTTTTACCGAAATGTCACTATTTTGTCATCACTTAGGGGTGAAATCTGTGCAAGCTGCGGGTATCATCATAGAATACAATCCCCTGCACTACGGACATCTCTGGCTCCTGGAGGAGACCCGGCGCCTGCTGGGGCCGGACACTGCCGTCATCGGCGTCATGAGCGGCGATTTCGTCCAGCGGGGCGACTTCGCCATCGTTCGGCGGCAGGCCCGGGCGAGGGCCGCCGTGGAGAGCGGCGTGGACCTGGTGCTGGAGCTGCCCCTGCCCTGGGCTGTCGGCTCAGCGGAGCGGTTCGCCGACGGCGGCGTCCAGGTGCTGTTGGGACCAGGCCTGGTGACGGACTTGGCCTTCGGCAGCGAGTGCGGCGACGCGAATGCCCTCCAACGGGCGGCCAAGGCGCTTCTCAGTCCGGAGCTGGACAGGCTCGTCCGCCGGGAACTGACCAGAGGCGACAGCTTTGCCGCCGCACGGCAGCGGGCGCTGGCGGCCCTGCTGCCGCCGGAGGATGCGGCTCTGCTGGAATCCCCCAATAACATCCTGGGGGTGGAGTACTGCAAGGCCCTGCTGCGCCGGGACAGCGCCATCCGTCCCCTGACCGTCCGACGGCGGGGGACCGGCTACCATGGCACGGAGTTGGAGGGCGGCCTGGCCTCCGCCACGCTGCTCCGGAACCTGCTGCGGGACGGAGAGCGGGCACGGGCCCTGGAGCTGATGGCCCCTGCCATGAAGGCCACTTACCTGGAGGAGGAAGCGGCGGGACGGGCCCCGGTGTTCCGGGAGACCTGCCAGCGGGCCATTCTGGCCCGGCTGCGGTCCATGAGCGAGGCGGATTTTGCCGCGCTGGACCGGGGCGGGGAGGGCCTTGGGAACCGCCTATACGACGCCAGCCGCCGGGCGGTGTCCGTGGAGGAGGTCCTGGAGACCGCCAAGACGAAGCGGTATGCCTATACCCGGCTGCAGCGGATGGTGCTGTGGGCTTATCTGGGACTGACCTCCGCCGATTTCCCGGAGGCGGTTCCCTATCTGCGGGTGCTGGCCTGCAATGAGACCGGACGGGCCCTGCTGGCCCGGATGCGGGAGACGGCCTCGGTGCCCGTGCTGACCAAACCGGCGGATGTCCGGCAGCTGGGGCCGGAGGCCCGGAAGCTGTTCGAGCTGGAAGCCCGCGCCGCCGACCTGTACGCCCTGGCGTACCCCGATCTGACTGCCGTCGGGGGCGGCAGCCTGTGGAGAGAGGGACCCGTGATTCGATAGACCTGAAAGGAGCTGCCCATGAGGACACTGATCGCACTGCTGATGACGCTGCTGCTGACCGACTGCGGCGCTGCTGCCATGACCATGGTGACCGGAAGTCAGCCGCCCGCTGCGTCTGCTCCGGAGACGGAGGCGGCCGAAGTGGTCCGGTTTGAGGTGGAAAAGCAGCTCTGGAGCGATGAGGCCGAAACAGAGGACGGCACCCTGCTGGCCGCCTACACCTTTCAGCTGCCGGTGCTGACGGCGGTCCGGGAGGACGGGACGCCCATCACCGAAGCGCAGAGCGAAGCGGAGGAGCAGGCCCTGACCACGGCGGCGGCTTTCAACGAGAGGTTCGGGAAGTGGGCTGCTGCGGAGGAATTCGATGATATCGTGGAGAGCGCGGAAGAGGAACTGACCTGGTGTCAGGAAGGGAAGATGGAATGGTACGGCGGGTATACCCTGTCCCTGGACTGCGCTGTCTATCAGACAGACCGACTCATCAGTGTCTCCGGCACGTATTGCAGCTACACCGGCGGCGCCCACCCCAATACCTGGCTGCTGGGCTGGAATTTTGACCTGGAGGAGGGTGCCTTTTTTGGACCGGAGCTGCTGGCCGACGGCACGGAGCTGCAGGAGGTGGTCACTGAGGAGATCATCCGGCAGGTACAGCTCCCGTTGGAGGACGGTACGATTCCAGCAGAGGGCTACTGGGAGGACTATGAGGCCATCATTGCCAACTGGGCCAGCTATACGGTGAATTTTGACGAATATGGCATGATCGTCACCTTTTCTCCCTATGAACTGGCGCCCTACGCGGCGGGCTCCCAGACCTTCCGGCTCCCCTATGCGTGGCTGGAACCCTATCTCAGCGCCCACGGGCGGGCTTTGCTGGGACTGGAAACAGAGTGAATTTTACAAAACCGGGCCGACAGAGCGTCGGCCCGGTTTTTTGCATTGACATGCCTAGATATGCTATGTATAATGGGCATAGAAACTCTAGGTATAAGATCCATGGAGGTATGTTGATGAAAAAGAAGCAGAATATCGAGCACACCCAGCTGTTGGTGTTGTCCCTGCTGTCAAATGAGGATATGTACGGCTACCAGATGATCGTGGAACTGGCCCGCCGGTCGGACCACACCTTTGAGATGAAGGAAGGGACACTGTACCCAGTGCTCCATGGCCTGGAAAAGGACGGCTATGTGGAGGCCTACCAACAGGAGGCCCCCACGGGGCGGATGCGGAAATACTATCATCTCACCCGGAAGGGCGGTGCGGCGCTGAAGACCGAGACGGAGGCCTGGCAGAGCTATGCCGGGGCTGTCAACGCCGTGCTGCGCAGCAGTATGGGCCTTACCATGGCGTGACATGACTAGGCGGGAATACACGGACCAAGTCCTCTCCGGCCTGCGGCGGCTGACGGGGCCGGAGCGGGAGGCGGTGCGGGCAGAGCTGGACGCCCAAATGGAGGACCACATCGCGGACTTGTTGGACCTAGGGTACGATGAGGAACTGGCCGAGGAGCGCACCATGCAGCGCATGGGTGATCCGGAGGAAGTGAGCCGGGAGCTGAATAAGCAGTATCCACTGCGGTGGCTCATTTTGAAGTGGGCTGCCATGGCGTTGACGGCGGCGCTGGCGCTGATGCTGCTGACCCAGGTGGAGTGGGGCGTTGTGAAGGAGAATTTGGTGACCCGTTTCTGGCCCTCCCAGTGGTATACATACGAGGAGGCCTACGCATTTCTGGATGGCGACGATACCGACATACGGATGGAGATCTGCACCACAACGGTGCGGGTCTGTGCGGCCCGTGTGACAAAGATCCAGCCGGGGACCAACTGGGCGGAGCTGTTTCCGGAGGAGCGGTATCTGGCGGGGGTGATCGTGCGGCCATACAGAACGTCCTTTCTGGAATTGGGCAGATCCCCGGAGAACCGGTTCCTGACGGTCTCAGGCCAACAGGACAACTGGACCGCTGCGGGGTATCAAACCTGATATTATCTGCTGCCCGTGGGACCGGGAAAGACAGCGGTGACGGCGTCCTATCAGGAGCACGGCTATGACGTGTCCTTTTCCATACCGCTGGATTGGGGGGCCTTGCCATGAAAAAACGACTGACCACCCGGCGGTGGAAAGCCCTTCGCTGCCGGGCATTATTACAAGCGGGAATATGTTTCCGGTTTTGAAAGAGAATACGGCGAGTCCACAAGCCGTATGACTATTTTTATGGCTGCGTCTGGGACTCAGCGGTTGCGGTACTGGAAATTTATCTGGGGATGATGGACGCGGAGGATCAGTGGCATGAGCGGACAGTCCGCCTGAACGTGGCGGACCTGGAGACCGACAGCCGGGGAGAACGGTGGTTTTTTGTTCCTCAGGGGCAAATGTCGCCGGAGATCACGGGCTGGTGCAGCTCCGTCACCGCTTATGACAACCAGGGAAATGTCCTGGTCAAGCGGTTGATGGAGAATAAGCGATGGGAAGAGCCGTGACATGAGCGGCAGCAAATTTTGACAGGCTTCCAGAAAATGCCCCGCGCTTCCCCATGATTTCCGGACATGCTAGGACCGGAGGTGAATGGAGATGAAGCATCAGACACCGGGCTATCTCTGCCTATCGGATATGCTGGACCAGGACCTGTCCGCCTATGAGTACTTTCAGACCCTGCCGCCGGATGTGCGGGAAGCGCTGAAACGGGAGGACGGCGTCACGAATTTTGACGAACTGCAGGCCCGCGCGAAAAACCTGTCCCAAGCCGAACCGGGCGCGTTTTGAAAACAAGGAAGCGGAGGCGCTTGCGCCTCCGCTTCCTTGTTTCTGTATTGGTCCGCCGATGTTCAAACTGTTCCGTAGGTTCGCGCGGCGGCTTTGAATCAGCCGCCCAGCTCCTGGATCAGTGACCGCAGCGTCATTCGGATCTTTTCCCGGTGGATACCTTCATATCCGACGGTGTCGGCCTTGCGGAGCAGATGCTCCCGGAAGGCCGTGACCATGGGCGGCCAGTGGATCTCCAGCATGAGGAACGGCTCGATGGTGCGGACGATCAGGGCCAGGCCTCCCTCGTTGACAAAGAGGTTGTAACCCGAGCATTCTTTTTTGTCCAGCGGTAGGAAGAAATAGTTCTCATATTGTTCCATGAGCCGTAGGATATTCTTCAGATGAAGGCAATAAGTTTCAGGCGTATAGTACCATTGCCCGGGATATTCCTTGGAGAATGCGACCACGGGGACGGTCCCGGAGCGGATCTCCGCAGCCGAGGCCAAGCAGCACATGTCAATGTATGGCCCCTGACGGAGCCGTTCTTCGAAATGCGGAAGCTCCTCCAGATGCATCTGGAATCCCTCTGCCCAGACCGTAGTGCCTGCTTCCCGGACGCACCACTCCAAAAGCTCCCGGGGCATACTGTTGATGGACAGTGAGTTGACCGCCTGGATGGTATCGCCCTGCCGGGAGAATAATTCGAAAAAGGAAGAGATGAAGTCCTTGGGGTCCCGATGAACATTCAGAGACGGCCGGCAAAGGGAAATGTGCTCTTGAAATTGCTTTTCAAAGGCGCTCACCAGCTGAGGGTCGGTGGAGAACATGGTAACGTCGCTGGTGCTGCCCAGGCCGACGGAGGACGCGTATTGTACACAGCGCCCCGGCACCACGATGGTGGAGTGGCGGTACAGGTTGCCCTGGAGCCTGGGGTAGTAGTAGACCTTGGTCTGCCCTGTGGCATATATGGGCAGCCAGAACTGCAGGGACTCTGCGTAGCGGTTGATGTAGTTCAGCGGGGGCATGATCTGACAGAAGGTAAATCCTCGTGCCGACAACTCCAGAAAACCGGCCTGGATCTGTTTGGTCAGGAGATAGTCGGACAGCAGCCATTCCAGATTATCGTCCACCACGGTTAGGACGGAGCCGGGGGCCTCCATCTGCCGCATCTCCTGCATCATGCGGGTCATCACCTCCCGTCGCCCATCCTCGCCATAGAAGAACAGGGTTTGATTTTCCGAAGAAGAGGCCGGAGCGGGCCGGAGCGGCGCAGGCCGGAGCTGATTGGGGAGCGTTTGAATGCCGGACAGAATGGCATCGGCGATGGTATCGCCTTCCCCCAGCAGCCAACTCTTCAGATACTCGGCCAGTACCTCCACGGGCATGCTGGAACTGATGGACACCTGTCCCAGTACCTCAGACAGTGCCTGGCGCTGAAATGCTGCGGGACTGCGCTTCGCAAAAAAGGCGGCCATCTTCCTGGCCTGGATGGGGTTTTTGGAGAGCTTTCTCTTTCCGGTACGCATCAGGCTGACCATGGATGGGTCCACGGACAGCGCAGCAGCAAGTTCTTTGTTTCTGGTTTCCGTGATGCGCATTAAAAATGACAGCTTTTCAGCGAAAGATATCATGGGAACCACTCCTTTTCTGCATTATATCCGCAGATACTTTCTTATGCAAGAGGAAGCAAATATTTAAATGTAAATCTCAATGACGAAAATTGTCATATTTATTAATTTATTTAAGATAATACTGGTATTATATACCATATATTGCTGGCACGTTTTAGGTTATTTTGTCATATTTTGTAGAAAATGTAATTTAACATGACAAGATAGACCTATTCGGTGCCGGTGAAGTTCGAAACCTGGATCGGGAACGGCAGAAGGAGTGTGTGCAATGGAGCAGAGATGTCCCTGCGATCACCAGGACTTGCTGGGAAAACTGATGGAAGAGGGCACGTTGGATTCCGGCTTTCTGGACTAGCTGCTGGGGGCCTATACCATATTTGAATATCGGAACGGCAAATGCTTCCGGAAGCAGGCCAGCGATCTCTATCTGGAGGTCATGTACCGGGATGAGTCCGCCGCCAGGTCCTTTGAGGACCGGGACCTTTTGGAGGCTGTGCTCGATGAGGACCGGGAGGGAATCTGTCAGGCACTTGCGTACGGGGAGACTGCCCGGTCTCGCTGCCGTTTCCGCCGTATTTTAAGGGACGGCAGCTGTATCTGATTGGAGCTGGAGGTGTTCCTGCTGAAAAAGGAGGCAGACGCCTCTCTGTACTGCGGCGTCCTGCGCGACGTGACAGAAGAACTCCGGACCTCCGCCGACCTGGAGAACTCCCGCAGCGTTTTAAAGACCATTTTCCATCTCAGCGAGGAGGATATGGACGGGCGGCGGGACCTGCTGGAGCCCAACCGGGCGGAACTCCTGTCTCCGTTGTCGAACGCCTTGCCCATCGGCATGATCGGTGGCTACTGCGAGGAGGGCTTCCCGCTGTACTTCGCCAGCCGGGAGCAGTACCGTATGATGGGCTACGGCTCTTATCAGGAGTTTAAAACGGCCATCCAGGGCAAAGTGGCCAATACCATTTACTATGAGGATCTGGAACGGGTCTCCCGGGAACTGGGAAGCAGCTACCATGTGGGGATGGAATATGTCACCACCTACCGGATGCCCCGAAAGGACGGCAGCCTCTTCTGGGTGCTGGACAAGGGCAGAGTGGTCCGGGCCGAAGACGGGCGGCTGGCGATCCTCAGCTTCTGCATGGATAGCCAAAAGATAAGAACGCCGCAGTTTCTGCGGTGGGCTGCTGCCGTTTTGGTTGTGGTCCTCCTGTTTTTTGCCTTTTCATGGCATAACCGCCAGCGTATCATTCGGCAGAATGAGAACTACGTGCAGGACAATGCGGTCCAGAAGGCCAGGCAGCTGGATATGATGCCATTTTGATGGACATTCAGATGCCGTTGATGAACGCCCATGCGTCCAAGCCTATTGACATTGACAGAGTTGTGCGGCTGCTGACGGAATTGACCATGGAGGCAAACGGGAGAAGCGGCCGTGCCAATAACGGATAGGAGCTGCAGCAAAACGTGCCTGCTCCACATACCGGCGGCGTTTCCTGACCTTGAAAAATGGGTATATATTTCTGCAAACGTCGAATCAATTTTGCGCAGCAGCAAGTGCCTTGAGATGGAAACCAGTTTATACACAACGGAGGCGGCGGTGAGGGCTTTCCCGCCGCCTTCGTGCGTCTTTTAGACTCTGAGTGACGGAGACCCCATTTTGTTGTGTGTTGCCGCGAGACGGCTTCCAGTGGGATAACTGGATGACTGCTCCGTGCGGACTCCACCGGGCTTGATGGGTGTATCAGGGGCGTTTTTTGCGGATCAAACTGGAAATTTTCCGCGGCATCTGATAAAATAGCATTTATCAGGGCGGGGCAAAAGACTGGTGTGCTGCCTGGTGCTGAGCCGCGATCATGGGCAGAGGCCGACAGGGGGAAGAGCCATGAGCAATATTCTGCATGATATGAATACCTCGCTGATCCGCTACTGTGAGGTGATCTCACGTGTAGTCGAAGCGGCGGTATCTGTTGTGGACGATCAGCAGATCCGAGTGGTCTGGAAGGGAAAGAAGTGGAAATTCCAGCCCGGCGTCTGCATTTCGGAAAGCGGAAATATCGTCCGGACCACGATCCAAAGCCAAAAGACCCAGGTGATGCTGGAGCACCATGGCCATCCGGCCTGTCAAACGTGCCAGGGACGCGATGAGTGCGAGGAGTGCGTCGAGATCTGGACACCGATCCTGGCCAACCAGAAATGCCTGGGGGCGCTTGGTTTTGTCTGTGAAACAAAGCGGCAGCAGCAGAGGTTCCTGCGGGAAAAAGATACATTTATTGCCTTTTTGGAGGGAATCGCCGACCTGATTGCCATTGAAGCCATCCAGCAGATGAAGTCCGAGAGCTGTGACGCCGTCATTGAATTGCTGGAAGCTGTGGTGGAAAAGCTGGATTCCGGCGTTATGGTCCTTGATGAAGCAGGGATGGTGCTGCGCCTCAATAAAATGGGCCGCAGCATTCTGCAGGAGGCGTTTTCCAATCTGGGGGATGCACCTATGCAGGTCGAAGCCACCGGACGCCAGGTCAATTTGCAGAATGAGTATCTGCTGTCGGACGGATTGCGAAAATACGCGGTGGCCGGCAGCCTGCATACCGTTGACGCAGGACCGTTTTACCGGGTCCTGATCTTCAATGACGCCAAGCTGATGCGGAACCGGCTCTCCAAGGGTTCCGTATTCCGGCAGATCACCGGGACCTCACATGAGATTCAGACGGTACGGACCCGCATCCAGAACGCCGCGTCTTCTCCGTCCAGCGTACTGATCTACGCGGAGGACGGCCTGGGAAAGGAGATGTATGCACGCGCCATCCATGATGAGAGCGACCGCTGGGATAAAGCGTTTGTCACAGTGGACTGTGCGGACCTGCCGGACCAGGACCCGGAGCCGTTCCTGTTCGGCTTTACACCCAGCTCCAATATGGCGGGTAGCCGGGGAAAGGCCGGACAGGTCGAAAACGCCTCCGGAGGGACCCTGTTTCTGAATAATGTGGGCGCCCTGCCGCCTCATATCCAGAGGCGGCTGATCCAGCTGCTGGAGAAAAAAGAGATCATTCGGGTCGGTTCCAAGCGCCCCAGGAAGGTCAACGTCCGGGTGATCGCCTCCACGAACCGGGACCTTTCGCAAGCCTGTGAGGAGGGGACATTCAGGCGGGACCTCCTGTACCTGCTGAACGTGATCCCCATTAAGATTCCGCCCCTTCGGAACCGCCGGGAGGACATTCGCCCGCTGGCGGTCAGCTTTATCCAGTTTTTCTCCAAGGAACTGGATAAGCCGGTGGCGGAGGTCCAGGAAGACTTCTGGAAGATCGTGGAGCACTATGACTGGCCGGGCAATGCGCGGGAGCTGCGCAGCGCCATGGAATATGCCGTCAATATGATGGACTACCCCAATGTGCTCTCTCCCCAGCTTTTGCCAAAAAGAATTCAGCCGGAGGCGCTGGAGCTGCCCTTGGCTCCCATGGAGTTCCATTTGGAGCGGGTCGAGCAGACGGTGATCCAGCGGGCGCTCCAGCTGCAGCGGGAACAAAAGCTGACCAATGAAGAGATCGCGCGGATGCTGGGCATCGGCGTAGCAACATTTTACCGAAAACTAAAAAAATTCCATCTAAATTGAGCCTGTTTACAGTGGAGAAAGGATGCCGTGGAGTATCAAAATGATAGTTCACTATCATTTTGATACTCCACGGCATGTCACATTCTCTGGTTTTCTATCATTATGATATAAAAAGCTGGTTTTTTTTTGAAAACAGCGGATATTGACCGCATTTCTTCTCCCGTGATAAATTGAACAAGACAGAAATCGAAAGAGGAGGTGCCGTGCGTTCCATTGTGGTTGGAAACCAGCCCGTATGGGATGAAGGGAGACATATTTGACTGTGTGGAAGGAGAAGAAATCATGTCGGCAATCTATAACATTTTGAGTGCTTTTACAAACTGGCTGTGGGGCATCCCTATCCTGATCCTGCTGGTGGGCGGCGGCGTGATCCTGAGCGGTATCATCGGCGGCGTTCAGTTCCTGCATCTGGGCTTCATTTTCAAAAAGACGATAGGTTCCCTGTTCGATAAAGAGGAGCAGGCCAGGAAAAAGGCCGCGGGCATTACGCCGTTCCAGGCCCTGACCGCTGCTCTGGGTGCCACCGTGGGCACCGGCAACATCGTAGGTGTGGGCGCGGCCATTGCCATCGGCGGCCCCGGCGCCCTGTTCTGGATGTGGGTGTGCGGATTCCTGGCCATGGGCATCAAGTATTCCGAGGTCACCATGTCCATCCAGTACCGCCAGAAGCAGGCTGACGGCAGCTATCGCGGCGGTCCCTTCATGTACATGAAAGAAGGCCTGCACTGCGCGCCTCTGGCCTGCGTGTTCGGCGTGATGATGCTGCTGACTATGAGCTTTATCTGCTGTGTCCACGGCAGCGCCATTACCAGCAACCTGGCCTCTGTGGGTGTTCCCGGCATGGTCTCCTGTGTCATCATGGTGGTGTTCATGGTCGCCATCATTCTGGGCGGCATGAAGAGCCTGGTCAAGATCTCCGATAAGATGGTCCCCATCATGAGCGTACTGTATCTCATCTGCGCACTGATCGTGATCTTCGCCAACATCGGCAATATCGGCTCCGTGTTCGTTTCCATTTTTGCCGGCGCTTTCACCGGCACCGCCGCTGTGGGCGGCTTTACCGGCGCGGCTTTCAGCGCCGCTCTGCGCAACGGCCTGGCCCGCGGTGTGTTCTCCAATGACGCAGGTCTGGGTCTGTCCGCCTCTATCCAGGCGCAGGCGGAGTCCATTGACCATCCTGCTCAGCAGGGCATGTGGGCCGTGGTCGAGACCTTCATCGATACCATCCTCATCTGCAGCCTTACCGGTCTGATGATCCTGTTCACCGGCGTGTGGACCACCGGCGAGGGCGGCGCCACGCTGGCGGCCACCGCGCTGGGCAGCGTGCTGGGACCTGTTGGTCAGTATGGCTGCGTCATCAGCCTGGTGCTGTTCGGCATCAGCTCCCTGATCTCGGACCTGCAGGGTGCCCGTATCCAGGCCGTCGCCATGTTCAAGAGCGATGTGGTGGGCCGGGTGTTCCAGATCCTGATCCTCCTCCTGGTGGTGGTCGGCAGCTTTGCGGATATCAGCTCCGCCTTCATGCTGGCGGACTTCGGCAACGGCATCATCCTGCTGCTGAATGTTCCCGCGCTGATCCTGCTGGGCAAGGTCCTGCGCAAGACCACCAAGGAGTGGTTTGACAACAAGGGCGATCTGGATGCGATCCGAAGCGGCAAGTAAGCATTCGATCTGAGAAAAACAAGGGAATTTCGCCTGCTGCTCATGGCAGCAGGCGAAATTCACGGAGCGATACAGGGAAAGGAGCGCTGCATGACTGAACTGGAACATCTGCTGCGGGAGTGGCGGCATACCCTGCACATGCACCCGGAGACTGCGTTTGAGGAAACGGAGACTGCCGCCTTCGTGGCGGAGAAGCTGACCGGGATGGGATATTCCGTGGAGACGGGGATCGGCGGGACCGGCGTCGTGGCCACGCTGAAAAACGGCACCGGAACCGGCGTCATTGGCCTCCGGGCGGATATGGACGCCATCAATCTGGCGGAGCAGGGCCAGCCGGCCTATCGCTCTGTCCACCCGGGCAAAATGCATGGCTGCGGCCATGACGGCCACACGGCGACGCTGTTAGGAGCTGCGAAGCTACTGGCGGACCGGAAGAATTTCAACGGTACCGTCCGGCTGGTCTTCCAGCCCGCGGAGGAGCCCGGCAGGGGCGCGCAGGCCATGCTGGACGACGGCCTGCTGGAGCGGTTCCCCATGGATGAAATCTACGGCCTTCACAATATGCCCTCCCTGCCCGCGGGGACTATTCACACCCGGGTAGGCGGCATCATGGGCAGCGAGGACAATTTTACCATTACCATCCACGGCAAAGGGGGCCACGCCTCCAGCCCGCATCTGGGGACAGACCCGCTGGTAACTGCCGCGCAGGTGATTTTGGGCCTGCAGACCATCGTGGCCAGAAATGCAAGCCCCCTTCATCCGCTGGTGGTCTCCTGCACGGAGCTGCACACGGACGGGGCACACAACGCCATTCCCAGCAACGTGACAATCACCGGCGATACCCGCAGCACCAGCCCCGAGGATCAGGCGCTGATCGAAAACCGGATGCGTGCCATCTGCCAGGGAATCTGCGATGCCAGCGGCGCGGCTTGTGAATTCCTGTATACCCATGAGTTTACGCCGACGGTCAACTGGAGGGAGTGCGCCCAGGCTGCTGTCCGGGCCGCGGAAGCGGTGGTAGGGGCCGACAGGGTCAGCGGAGACTGCGAGCCCTGGATGGCCTCTGAGGATTTCGGAACCTTCCTGACAAAGATCCCAGGCTGCTTTGTATTCCTTGGCAGCGGGGCGGCTTCTTCCGGCGGGGACATCCCGCTGCACAACGCGTGCTTCGATTACAATGATGATGTACTGCTGACCGGCGCCGAGTTTTTCGCGGAGCTGGTCCATGAACGACTTTCTTAAGAGAACATGAAGGAGGGCTATATCATGATGGATGAAAAGCGGAAACAGGAATTGCTGGCACTGGCCAAGGGACTGGTGACGAAACAGAGCTATTCCGGCTGCGAGGGCGCCGCTGCCGCCGAACTGAAGGCCTATATGGAGCGTGCCGGTTTCGATGAGGTCCTGACAGACCGGTACGGTAATGTCATCGGCAAGATCAAGGGCAATCGTCCGGGTCCCAGGGTCCTGTTCGACGGTCATATCGACACGGTCCCGGTGGCGAATCCCGCTGCCTGGACCCATGATCCCTTCGCGGGTGAGATCGTGGACGGCAAGCTGTATGGGCGGGGGACCTCTGACATGAAGGGCGCCGTGGCGTCCTTTGCCGCCGCCGCCAGCTTCTTCGCTCAGGATACCGGCTGCGACTTTGCCGGTGAGGTCTATGTGGACGGCGCGGTCCATGAGGAGTGCTTTGAGGGCGTTGCCTCCCGCAGCGTCAGCGAGATCGTGAAGCCGGATTATGTGGTCATCGGCGAGGCCTCCTTGTGTAATCTCAAGATCGGGCAGCGCGGCCGGGCGGAGATCGTTGTGGAGACATTTGGTGTTCCCGCCCACTCCGCAAATCCGGACAAAGGCGTGAACGCGGTCTATGGAATGTGCAAGGTGGTGGATGCCATCCAGAAGCTGCCCTGCACGGAGCATCCCGTTTTGGGTAAAGGCATCCTGGAGCTGACGGATATCAAATCCACGCCCTATCCCGGTGCTTCCGTGGTGCCCTCTTACTGCCGGGTCACCTATGACCGCCGCCTGTTAGTCGGTGAGACAAAGGAGAGCGTTCTGGCGCCCCTGCAGAGCCTGCTCGACGAGATGATGGCGCAGGACCCCAAGCTCAAGGCCAAGGTCTCCTACGCGGTGGGAGAGGAGAGCTGCTACACCGGGGAAACGATCCAGGGCGAGCGGTTCTTCCCCGGCTGGCTGTACAGCGAGAATGACGATTTTGTGCAGGACATTCTGAAGGAACTCCACGCCATCGGACAGACGCCCGATGTGACCCATTACAGCTTCTGCACCAATGGCAGCCACTACGCCGGTGAGGCCGGGATCAAGACCATCGGCCTGGGGCCCTCTCCTGAGAATCTGGCACATACCGACGATGAGTATATCGAACTGGAGCAGTTGTATAAGGTCTGCGAGAGTTATCAGGCGATCATGCGGGCGCTGCTGAAATAACGAAAAGGCTGTGCGGGTTTCCATGCCGCTGCGTGCATCTGAAAATTTTTACGAAGCCTGCGGACTATTTTGAAAGGAAGAGAATTTATGATTGATCTGTCCATCAACAAGCAGGGCCTGGAGCACAATATCAAAAAGGCCA
>CAYWYW010000005.1:17710-45403 GCA_964462715.1 uncultured Oscillibacter sp. | reverse complement strand
TATTGAGCCCTTATAGGGCGAGAGCAGGCCACCCGTTATACGGGTGGTCCTGACTGTTATGGGATCGCTTTGACAAAATCCTGAATCAATTGATTCACCAGTTGGGGCTGATCGGTGTTGGAATTGTGCCCGGCGTCTTTGATCCATTCCAGGCGAATGCCCGCCTGTTTGTGCCAGGCTTTGTTATACCGGACACAGGAGCCGGCGCGGTCCTGTTCTCCGCAGATCAGCAGGGCGGGACAGGGAAGCCGGTACGGCAGATCGGCCTCCATGGCCTCTGCCAGCATCCTGTACCCGTGGCCGCACAGCTTGGCGTACCGCGCCTGGTCACCGTGATACACCATCATGATGGTGCGCATCAGGCTTCTTCCGTAATCGGAGACCGCCATGCCGTCTGAACCCGCTTTTACCAGCGCTTTCCACGGATAGCGGCGGTATAGTGATTCCATTCGCTTCAGCAGCCAGATCTCCGCCGCGGTCACATAGCGCCGTTGTAGCGGCGCCGAGTCAATGGACACGAATCCTTTTAGCTTTTCGGGAAATTGCTCCGCATAGGCCTGGCCCACATATCCGCCCATGGACTGCCCGATAATCACCGGTTTGCCGATGGATTCCATGCAAAAAATCTCGTCCAGCCAGCGGGCCTTGTCCATCAGGTCAAACTCAAAGGTGAAGGGCCAGGAGGCGGCGTGCCCCGGCGGGTCCCACACGAACACGTTGTACTTGCCCTGGAAATACGCGATTTGCCGGTCGAACAGCCGGTGATCGGCCGTCAGGCCCGGCAGGAAGACCAGGGTCACAGTGTGTTCTTTGACCTGCTCACTGGTCCAGTAATGGATGGTCCCGCAGGGCGTATCATAGGTTTTTTCGATCATGGCAGCATCTCCCAAACCCCTGAGATGCTTTCATGATAGCAGAAAGCCGTGAAGAAATCCACCGTCCGGCAGGCGGGAGGTCATTTTTGGGCGGGCAGCAGCAACGAGACGCCCGACAGCAGCAGATAGATGCCAAAGGGCCTTCGCAGCACCTCTACGTCCAGGGCGGTGGCGGCCCAGGCCCCCAGCAGCGCGGCCAGCACGGCCCAGGGCACGGCGCTTTTCAGAGTGGGCTTGTCCAGATAGCCGCCCCGCCAGTGGCAGATCAGGGCGCTGAGGGCCGTGGGCAGGAAAAAGAGCAGGTTAATGCCCTGGGCGGTCCGCTGGTCCACCCCCAGGAACAGCGTCATCACCAGGAGCAGCAGCGTGCCGCCCCCCACGCCCCAGGCGGAGATGACGCTGGCCCCCAGCCCGCAAAGAAAGGGAAGCAGCCAGTCCGTCACAGCAGATACTTCACCCCCGCGTAAAACAGAAAGGCGGCAAACATCCATTTCAGCGCCTTGGTGGGGACCTTGCCGTAGAGCTTCCCGCCCAGAAAGCCACCCATCAGTCCACCCGCCAGATAGGGCAGAGCAGCCCCCAGAGAGACGCCGCCCCGGAGCAGGTACACAGCGGCGGAGACGAGACATACCGGGAAGATGACTCCCACGCAGGTGGCGTAGAGCTTCCGTTGGGAGAGCCCGCCCCAGCGGGAGAGGATGGGCAGGAACACCATGCCGCCGCCCCCGCCGAAGAGGCCGTTGGCCAGCCCCGCCGTACCCCCGGCGATCCTCGCCGGCCATCTGGAATTCATGGCATCACCCCCAAAGCTATGTAAGGAACGGCCAAGGCCGTTCCTTTTTGCGTGAGTTTACTTTAATTTGAAGCTCTCGCAGTCGGTGCACTTGACCTCGGTGGGGTTGGCCTCATGAGTGCCCACGGTGATGGAGTCCAGACCGCAGTAGTTGGAGTCCTGGCAGTGGTGGGCGCAGTTGTTGACCGTGCACTTGATGCTCTGGTTGGGGGTGCATTCGCAGCCGCTGTTGGTGCAATCCTTGTTCATGAGAAATTCCTCCTGCGTGAAAGAATATTGGCTTTCCGCCGGAGCTAGTGTGCGCCGGGGGACGAAAACTATGCAAAAAAGCAGAGCCGCACCGCAGCTCTGCTTTTTTTGCAAATTTTAAAATATGGACCTCAGATCCCCAGCAGCATGGTGGCGAACTGGAAGTAGATCAGCAGGGAGATGGAGTCCACGATGGTGGAGATGAAGGGCGAGGCCATGACCGCCGGGTCGAAGCCCAGCTTTTCCGCCAGAATGGGCAGGGTGCAGCCCACCAGCTTGGCGCAGGCCACGGTGCAGACCAGGGTGGAGCAGACCACCAGGGCCACCATGGCCGTCACGTCCGGATTGTGCATCAGCCAGCGGTCCACCACCATCATCTTCACAAAGTTGGCAGCCGCCAGGCATACGCCGCAGCAGAGAGACACCCGGAACTCCTTCCACAGCACCTGGATGCAGTCGCTGAACCGGACCTCGCCCAGGGACAGGGCGCGGATCACGGCGGTTGAAGCCTGGGTGCCGCTGTTGCCGCCGGTGCCGGACAGCATGGGCACGAAGGAGGTCAGGATGGCGCAGCTCATGAGGGCGTCCTCAAAGTGGGTCAGGATGATGCCGGTGAAGGTGGCCGACAGCATCAGGATCAGCAGCCATGGGGTGCGTGCCTTCCAGGTCTCGAACACGCCGGTCTTGAGATAGGGTTTGTCCGAGGGCAGCATGGCCGCCATCAGTTCGATATCCTCGGTAGTCTCTTCCTCGATAACGTCCATGGCGTCGTCCACGGTGACGATGCCCACCAGCCGGTTCTCGGTGTCCACCACCGGCAGGGCCAGGAAGTCGTATTTGCTCAGGGCCTGGGCGGTGGTCTCCTGGTCGTCCAGAGTCTGGACGGAGATGAAGTTCCGCTCCATGATGTCGCCGATGACATCGTCCTCCTCCGCCAGCAGCAGCGTCCGGATGGACAGCAGGCCGATGAGGTGGCGGCGGTCGTCGATGACGTAGCAGACGTTGATGGTCTCCTTGTCGGGAGCGGTGCGGCGGATGCGCTTCAGAGCGTCCTCCACCGTCATGTGCTCCTTCAGGTCCACAAACTCCGTGGTCATGATGCTTCCGGTGGAGTCCTCGGGGTATTTCAGAATTTCGTTGATGCTCTTGCGGGTCTCCGGGTCGGAGTGCTTCAGAATGCGCTTCACCACGTTGGCGGGCATCTCTTCCACGATGTCCACGGTATCGTCCAGATACAGCTCGTCCAGCACTTCCTTCAGCTCCGTGTTGGAGAAGCCCTGGATCAGCAGTTCCTGCTCGTCGGAATCCAGTTCCACGAATACCTCAGCGGCCAGCTCCTTGGGCAGCAGGCGGAACATGACGGGCACCCGCTCGTCCAGATCGTTGCAGATGGCGGCGATATCGGCCGCCTCCAGAGGCAGAAGGAGGTCCCGCAGCTGCGGGTACTGTTTTCGCTCGAAGTATTCCTCGATTTTTTCCACCAGCTCCCGGCGCTCCTCTTCCAGTTCTAACACAGCGCGCTGACCTCCTTTCTCAGGGTACTCGATCCAAATAAATTAAAAAAATAAAAACTCCCCAATCGTCCTGTCCGGCACGACTGGAGAATCCTCCCTGACGGGAAACAACAAGCCCTGTTTCCCCAACCGTTCAAGCTTTAGCATCACAAGGCGGTGAAATCGCATTAGATGATACCTTAATTCGATATCGCCTGCTCATACCATCGCATGATGTCTCCATCATTTTGCGGCAGCGATCCATATCCCTGTGGTAGCCTTACCTACCGGAGACAGTATTCAACTTTTATGTTTATATTATGCCAAAAAGATAGCGGTGTCAACCCGACGGGGAAAATGCGCATGGGAATTTTGCGAAAGGAAAAACTCTTGTGGTGTACAGGACAGCGTGATATAATATGATATTCCAAAAAAATGGGATTTCAGGCCCTTTCCGGCGGAAAACGAGGTGGCACAGGTGGGCATTCACGACGGGCACAGAGAGAAAATGCGCCGCCGCTTTCTCAGCGGCGGACTGGAGCAGTTCGCGGACCACGAGGCCCTGGAGCTGCTGCTGTATTACGCCATCCCCCGCAGGGACACAAACCCCATCGCCCACGCGCTGATGGACCGCTACGGCTCTCTCTCAGCCGTGCTAGCGGCCCCGGTGGAGGACCTGCAGAAGGTGGAGGGCATCGGTGAGAGCGCCGCCATCCTGCTGAAGCTGGTGCCCCGGCTCTGTGCCAAGGCCCGCCTGGCGGATGCCGACCGGCAGGAGCTGGTGCTGAATACCGCGTCCCGGGCGGGGGCCTATCTGCTGGAGCGCTTTTACGGCGAGCAGAATGAGGTGATCTATCAACTGTGCTTGGACCGGAAGGGGAAGCTGCTGGCCTGCAAAAAGCTGGGGGAGGGCAGCATCGCCTCGGCGGCGCTGGACGTCCGGAAGCTGGTGGAAAACGCCATCCTCCACTCCGCCAGCTCCGTGGTGCTGGCCCACAACCACCCCAGCGGCATCGCCAGCCCCTCCGTGGAGGATTATGCGGCCACGGACCGGGCCAGAAACGCTCTGGAGACCATCGGCGTGGCCCTGGCGGACCACATCATCGTGGCGGATGGAGACTTTGTGTCCCTGGCGGAGACCGGATACCTGGAAATAGGCCTCTGACATAGAACAAATGTTTGCAAATGGGCGGCGCCTGTGCTATCATAACCATATCCTGATTTTCATAATTGGAGCGTGCCATGCCGAAATTTGAAGTCGTTTCTGAATACCAGCCCTCCGGCGACCAGCCGGAAGCCATCGCGGCCCTGGCGGAGGGTATCGAGAACGGCCTGAAGGAGCAGGTGCTGCTGGGCGTCACCGGCTCCGGCAAGACCTTCACCATGGCCAAGGTCATCGAGGCCGTCCAGCGGCCTACTCTGGTGCTGGCCCACAACAAGACCCTGGCGGCCCAGCTCTGCGCCGAGTTCAAGGAGTTCTTCCCCAACAACGCTGTCGAGTACTTCGTCAGCTACTACGACTACTACCAGCCCGAGGCCTATATCCCCCACACGGATACCTATATTGCCAAGGACGCCTCCACCAACGAGGAGATCGACCGCCTGCGCCTCTCCGCCACCTGCGCCCTGCTGGAGCGGCGGGATGTGATCGTGGTGTCCTCCGTCTCCTGTATTTACGGCCTGGGCGAGCCCGACGACTTCGTCAAGATGGTGGTGTCCCTCCGCGTAGGTGCGGAATGGGACCGGGATGAGCTGCTGCGCCGTCTGGTGGAAATTCGATATGAACGCAACGACATTGCCTTTGAGCGGAATATGTTCCGAGTCCGTGGCGACACTGTGGAGATCTACCCCGCCTATTACAAGGACCACGCCATCCGGGTAGAGTTCTTCGGGGATGAGATCGACCGCATCTCCGACTTCAACCCCATCACCGGCTCCGTGAACCGGGTGCTGAACCACATCGCTATCTACCCGGCCAGCCACTACGTCACCACCAAGGATAAGATGGACAAGGCCATCTCTGAGATTCGCCGGGAGATGGAGGAGCAGGTCAAATACTTTACCGACAACGACCAACTGGTGGAGGCCCAGCGTATCCGCCAGCGCACCGAATACGACATGGAGATGATGGCGGAGCTGGGCTACTGCTCCGGCATTGAGAATTACTCCCGCATCATCTCCGACCGTCCCGCCGGCTCCGCCCCTATGACATTACTGGACTTCTTCCCCGACGATTTCCTGCTGTTCGTGGACGAGAGCCATGTGACCCTGCCCCAGGTGCGGGCCATGTACAACGGCGACCACGCCCGGAAGGACAGCCTGGTGAAATACGGTTTCCGCCTGCCCTGCGCCTACGACAACCGCCCCCTGAAATTCGAGGAATTTGAGGAGCGCATCGGCCAGGCAGTGTTCGTTTCCGCAACCCCCGGACCCTACGAGCGGGAGCGGGCGGACCAAGTGGTGGAGCAGGTCATCCGCCCCACGGGCCTGCTGGATCCAAGAGTGGAGGTCCGGCCTGTCACCGGCCAGATCGACGATTTGATGGACGAGATCCGTGCCCGTGCCGCCAAAAACGAGCGGGTGCTGGTGACCACCCTGACCAAGAAGATGGCGGAGGACCTGACGGAGTTCTTCAAAAACGCCGGCATCCGGGTGCGGTATATGCACTCCGACGTCCAGACCATCGAGCGCATGGAGATCATCCGGGATCTGCGCCTGGGCGAGTTCGACGTGCTGGTGGGCATCAACCTGCTGCGGGAGGGCCTGGACCTGCCGGAGGTGTCCCTTGTCGCCATTCTGGACGCCGACAAGGAGGGCTTCCTCCGCTCCGGGACCAGCCTCATCCAGACCATCGGCCGCGCCGCCCGAAACGCTGAGGGCCTTGTTATCATGTATGCCGACGAGATCACGCCCTCCATGCGGGCGGCCATCGATGAGACGGAGCGCCGCCGTACCATCCAGGACAACTTTAACAAGGAGCACGCCATCGTCCCCAAGACCATCATCAAGGGTGTCCGGGAGGTGCTGGAGATTTCCAAGACCGCGGAAGGCAACTCTGGCGGCAAGGGCAGGAAGCGCAAGCTCTCCGACCAGGAGCGCGCCGCCGAGATCGCCAAGCTGGAGAAGGAAATGAAGGAAGCGGCCAAGATGCTGGAATTCGAGTATGCTGCTGTTCTCCGTGACCGCATCATTGAATTGAGAGGGGAGAAGTAGCTTCCTTCATTTCCGGGGCCCCGCACAGCGGGGCGGCGCGGAAGCGCCGACAAGCGTTTTGCCGGCGGCAAAACCTTGAAATCGGCCGAATTCAGTTCGGACGATTTGAGTCCAATCAAAGGACTCCCGCGGGCTTTGTCCTGTGGGAACATGAAGGAAGCGGCGAAAATGCTGGAGTTCAAATATGCTGCTGTTCTCCGTGACTGCATCATTGAATTGAGAGGGGAAAAGTAGCGGCAACGAAATGAGAGAGCTTTCGGCGCAGCCGGAAGTGAGGGATATGGAGTTTGCCGCGACGCGATGCTGGAGTTTGAGTACGCGGCAGTGTTGCGTGACCGCATCATTGAATTGAGAGGGGAGAAATCAATGCGTTACGAATGGCTGGATGAATACCTTCTCTCCCTCCCGGGGGCGGAGAAGGACTACAAGCCCGAGTGGGGATGGTTCCGCTATATGCTCCGGGGCAAGCTGTTCGCCGCCGTCTGCTCCCCCGGTCCGGAGCATAAGACTTACGGCGGCCATGACCTGGTCAATCTGAAATGCGATCCCGCCCGGTCAGAGCTGCTGCGGGCCCAATACCCGGACATCCTGCCGGGCTTCTATTCCGACAAGCGCACCTGGATCGCCTGCTTCCTGGACGGGGAGCTGCCCGACGACCTGCTGCGCCAGCTGTGCGCCGAGTCTTACCGGCTGGTGCTGGAAAAACTGCCGAAATACGTGCAAAGAGAGATCAAAAGCTGTGAATGAGATAACAGAAACGCAAAAAAAGACCCCGCTGGGGGCCTGTGCCGGCATCCTGCTGGCGGCCGCCCTATGGGGCATCATCGGACTGTGGAACCGCCGTCTGATGGCCGGGGGCTTTTCCCCCACGGACATCGTGGTGGTCCGGAATTTCGGCGGCATGGCCCTGCTAGCCGTCATCTTTGCTGTCAAGGACCGCTCCGTATTTCGGGTGAGGCGGGAGCATCTGAAATATTTCTTCGGCACCGGCGTTATCAGCGTGGTGCTGTTCACCATGTGCTATTTCTCCTGCCAGAAGCTCTGCTCCCTGGCGGTGGCCTCCATTCTGCTGTATACGGCGCCATCCTTTGTGGTGGTCCTGTCCGCCCTTTTGTGGAAGGAGCCGGTGACGAAAAAGAAGCTGCTGGCCCTGCTGCTGACCCTGGTGGGTTGCGCCCTGGTGTGCGGCCTGTTCTCCGGCGGCCTGACCGTCACCCTGACCGGCGTCCTGCTGGGCCTGGGGGCCGGGTTCTTCTACGCACTGTACAGTATCTTCGGCCGCTACGCCCTGGCCCACTATGACTCCATGACCGTCACGGTCTGGACCTTTCTGTTCGCGGGGCCCGCGTCCCTGGTTCTGGTGCCTGGTTCCAAGAACCTGGGACCTGCCCTGGCCCGGCCGGACATGTGGCTGACGGTGGCAGGGCTGGTGGTCTTCTCCACTGTGCTGCCTTACATCTTTTATACGAAAGGCCTGAGCCGCGTGGAGGCGGGACAGGCCTCCATCATGGCCAGCCTGGAGCCGGTAGTGGCCGCCCTGGCGGGTATCCTGGCCTTTGGCGAGCCCATGAGCGCAGCCACCGGCGCGGGCATCCTGTGCGTGTTGGCCGGCGTGGTGATTTTGAGGTGAAACAATGGCAAAGAAAAAAGAGGAAAAGACCAATGTGATGCGGGCGCTGGAGCAAAAGAGCATCCCTTACACAGCCCACACCTACCCGCCCGACGGCCCCATCGACGGTGTCAGCGTGGCGTCCTATCTGGGCCAGGATGTGGAGCAGGTGTTCAAAACCCTGGTGACAAAGGGCGCCAGCGGGGCCTATTATGTATTCGATGTCCCCGTAGCGGAAAACCTGGACTTAAAGAAAGCCGCCAAGGCGGTGGGGGAGAAGTCCATCGCCATGATCCACCAAAAGGAGCTGCTGCCCCTGACCGGGTATGTCCACGGCGGATGCAGCCCGGTGGGTATGAAAAAGCAGTTCCCCACGGTATTCCATGAGACAGTGGTGCTGTTCGACACCATCTGTGTCTCCGCCGGAAAGATCGGCGCCCAGGTGGAGGTGCCGCCCCAGGCGTTATTGGAGTTGCTGGGGGCGACGGCGGCGGACATCGTCGTGGAGTAAGATGGCTGCTCCGCCGGGAGCGGCCTGTGCAAAAGGAGTATCATCCCATGCAGGATCAAATCATCGTCAAAGGCGCCCGCGCCAATAATCTGAAGAATATCGACGTCACCATCCCCCGGGACAAGCTGGTGGTGATGACGGGCCTCTCCGGCTCCGGCAAGTCCTCCCTGGCGTTTGACACCATTTACGCCGAGGGCCAGCGCCGCTACGTAGAGAGCCTTTCTTCCTACGCCCGCATGTTCCTGGGCCAGATGGACAAGCCAGACGTGGACTATATCGAGGGTCTGTCCCCCGCCATTTCCATCGACCAGAAGACCACCAGCAAGAACCCCCGGTCCACCGTGGGCACCGTGACGGAGATTTATGATTACCTCCGTCTGCTGTGGGCCCGGGTGGGCACCCCCCACTGTCCCAAGTGCGGCAAGGAGATCAAGCAGCAGACCATCGACCAGATCATCGACCAGGTGCTTGCCCTTCCCGAGGGCACCCGTATCCAGGTGATGGCTCCCGTCATCCGGGGCAAAAAGGGCGAGCACGCCAAGGTCCTGGAGGACGCCAAGCGCTCCGGCTACGTCCGGGCCCGGGTGGACGGGAACCTGTACGAGCTGGATGAGGAGATCAAGCTGGAGAAAAATAAAAAGCACAATATCGAGATCATCGTGGACCGTCTCATCATCCGCCCGGATATCCAGCAGCGGCTGACGGACAGTGTGGAGACCGCCTCCAACCTGTCCGGAGGACTGGTGGTGGTGAACCTCCTGCGGGAGGAGCAGGATCTGATGTTCTCACAGAATTACGCCTGTGAGGACTGCGGCATCTCCATCGAGGAGCTGACCCCCCGCATGTTCTCCTTCAACAACCCCTTCGGCGCCTGCCCCACCTGCACGGGCCTGGGCAGCCAGCTGAAGGTGGACACCGCCCTGGTGGTGCCGGACGAGAGCCGGTCCATTCTGGACGGCGCCATCCAGGCCAGCGGCTGGGGCAATATCCGGTCCGACGGCATCTCCCGCATGTACTTCGACGCCCTGGCGAAGAAGTACCGCTTTTCCCTGGCCACCCCCTGGGCGGAGCTGACCGACGAGGTGAAAAATATCATCTTCTACGGCACCGGCGGCGAGAAGCTGGAGCTGCACTACGACCAGCCCCGGGGCAAGGGGGTCCTGTACCAGCCCTTCGAGGGTATCTGCAACAACATCGAGCGCCGCTACACCGAGACCCAGTCCGACGCCAGTAAGCGGGAACTGGAGGAGATGATGGCGGAGTGCCCCTGCCCGGACTGCAAGGGCCGCCGCCTGAAAAAGGAATCCCTGGCAGTGACGGTGGGAGACAAGGACATTGACGCCCTGACCCGGCTGTCCGTGCTGGACGAGCTGGACTGGGTGGACCGACTGGAGCTGACGGAGCAGCAGCACCTGATCGCGGACCGGATTTTAAAGGAGATCAAGGCCCGCCTGGGTTTTTTGAAGTCCGTGGGCCTGGGCTACCTGACCCTGAGCCGGGCTGCCGGGACCCTTTCCGGCGGCGAGAGCCAGCGCATCCGGCTGGCGACGCAAATTGGTTCTTCCCTCATGGGCGTCCTCTATATCCTGGACGAGCCCTCCATCGGCCTGCACCAGCGGGACAACGACAAGCTCCTTGCCACCCTTTGCAGCCTGCGGGACATGGGCAATACCCTGCTGGTGGTGGAGCACGACGAGGACACCATGCGGGCTGCGGACTACCTCATTGACATCGGCCCCGGCGCCGGCATCCACGGCGGAGAAGTGGTGGCGGCCGGCACTCCGGAGGAGGTCATGGCCAACCCTAACTCCCTGACGGGCCAGTACCTCTCCGGCAAGAAGAAAATCCCCGTCCCCTCAGAGCGCCGCACTGGGAACGGCAAGTTCTTGAAAGTGATCGGCGCGGCGGAGAACAACCTGCGGCACATCGACGTGGAGTTCCCTCTGGGGACCTTTACCGTGGTCACCGGCGTCTCTGGCAGCGGCAAGAGTTCCCTGGTGAATGAGATTCTCTTCAAGCGCCTGGGGGCCGACCTGATGCGCATGAAGGTCCACCCCGGCAGGTGCGACGCCATCGAGGGCATCCGCCAGCTGGACAAGGTGGTCAACATCGACCAGAGTCCTATCGGCCGCACGCCCCGGTCCAACCCCGCCACTTATACGGGGCTGTTCAACGACATCCGGGACCTGTTCTCCTCCACTCAGGAGGCCAAGAGCCGGGGCTACGGCCCGGGTCGGTTCAGCTTCAATGTCCGGGGCGGCCGCTGCGAGGCCTGTTCCGGCGACGGCGTGCTGAAAATCGAGATGCACTTCCTGCCGGACATCTTCGTCCCCTGCGAGGTCTGCAAGGGCAAGCGCTACAACCGGGAGACCCTGGAGGTCCACTATAAGGGCAAGAACATCGCGGAAGTGCTGGATATGACCGTGGACGAGGCTCTGGACTTCTTCTCCGCCCTGCCCAAGATCCGCAAGAAGCTGCAAACCTTACAGGACGTGGGCCTGGGCTATGTGAAGCTGGGCCAGCCCTCCACGGAGTTATCCGGCGGCGAGGCCCAGCGGGTGAAGCTGGCCACGGAGCTGAGCAAGCAGGCTACGGGCAGGACCATCTATATTCTGGACGAGCCCACCACAGGCCTCCACACCGACGACGTACGCAAGCTCCTGGAGGTCCTCCAGCGGCTGGTGGACACCGGCAACACCGTGGTGGTCATTGAGCACAATCTGGATGTCATCAAATGCGCCGACTGGCTCATCGACCTGGGCCCCGAGGGCGGCGACGGCGGCGGCACCATCGTCTGTACCGGCACGCCGGAGACCGTGGCCGCCTGTGAGGCCAGCTACACCGGGCAGTATCTGAAAAAGATGCTGGAACGGTGAATTTGAAAGGCGGAGAGACTGTATGGCAGAGATCAGACCATTTCAAAAGCAGGATACCGACCGGGTGGTGAACACCATGGCCGCCGCCTTTGCGAATGACGCCCTGTACCGGTATTTCGTCCCGGAGGACGCGGAACGCCGGGCCTTTCTGAAAGCGTTCATGGCTTTCCGCCTGCGGTACGGCCTCAAATACGGCACGGTGTTGGTTGCCAACGGCGGCGACGGCGTGGCCATCTTTCTGAAGCCCGGCCATCAGATGAACCCGGCGGACCTGCTGCTGTGCGGCGGGCTGCGGGCCATGCTGCCCCGCACCAAAGAGGAGCGGGACCGGATCATGGGCTTTAATGACTTCGCGGACAAGCTGGCCGCCTGGGCGGTGCAGCAGCCCTGCTGGCACCTGTCTCCCATCTGCGTGGCCCCTGCCAGCCAGGGGAAGGGTATGGGAAAGGCCCTGATGGACCATGGCCTCTCCCAGGTGCGGGCCTCCGGCCAGTCCTGCTATCTGGAAACCCAGTCGGCCGGAAACGCAGCCTTTTATGAAACCTGTGGTTTTCATGAGATTTCCCGTACCCCTGTTCCCGGGACCGATATGGTACACTGGGGCATGCTGTGGGAGCCCTGAGTTTGTTCCCCGCCGGAAGGCCGGAATATCATATTGCTTAACATGAAAGAAAGTTGAGGATCACCTATGTCTGATATCAAAAACGTCGCGATGATCACCGTCTGCGGCCGCCCCAACGTGGGCAAATCCAGCCTCACCAACGCATTGGTGGGCGAAAAGGTCGCTATTGTCTCCAACAAGGCCCAGACCACCCGGAACCGCATTTACGGCGTGGTGAACCGGGAGGACACCCAGTATATCCTGCTGGACACCCCCGGCCTCCACAAGCCTAAGTCCGCTTTGGGGGACTATATGGTGAAGGTGGTCACCTCCAGCCTCTCTGACGTGGACTGCGCATTGCTGCTGGTGGAGCCCATTCCCCATGTGGGCGCCCCGGAGCTGGCTCTGATCGACCGCATCAAGGAGGAGCACCTGCCTGCCATTCTCTGCATCAACAAGATCGACACCGTGGAGCCGGCGGAGCTGCTGCCGGTGATTGCCGCCTACAACGAGGCCTGGGACGGCTTCGACGCCATCATCCCCATCTCTGCCCACAGCGGCAGCGGCCTGGACGACCTGATGAAGGAACTGCGGAAATACGCTTCCGAGGGCCCCCAGCTGTTCCCCGACGGCCAGACCAGCGACCAGCCGGAGCGGCAGGTGGTGGGCGAGATCGTCCGGGAGAAGCTGCTGCTGTGCCTGGACAAGGAGATCCCCCACGGCACCGCCGTGGAGATCACCAAGTTCTCCGAGCGGGATTCCGGCGTCATCGACGTGGACGCCACCATCTACTGTGAAAAGGCCAGCCACAAGGGCATCATCATCGGCAAGCAGGGGGCCATGCTGAAGAAGATCAGCACCATGGCCCGCCACGATATCGAAAAGTTCATGGGCACCAAAGTCTATCTGGAGACCTGGGTGAAGGTCAAGGAAAACTGGAGAGATAACGTCAATTACGTGCGGTCTTTCGGGTATAACGACGATTAAAAGCGATGAAGAAGCCGATGCCAGTTTTCCGCGAGCATCAGCGAGCCGCGCCGTCAGGCGCGTACAAGCGTTTTGCGGAGCAAAACCTTGGAGCGGACGGGCTTTGCCTGACCGCTCAGGTGCAATCCGCGGTCCCCATAAAATTAAAGATATTATGGGGGAAACTGGAGAGATAACGTCAATTACGTGCGGCCTTTCGGGTATAACGACAACTGATTTTTCCAGTTATCAAATTCGACTTTCTTCGCAGACTATCCACAAAGGAGGTCTGCGCCATGGAAGCCCAGCCGTTTTGGGAATTGTTTTGCATGACCGGGGAGCCGTTGGCCTATATGCTCTACCGGAAACTGGAGGAGGGCGGGGACCAACTGCCTCCCATCCTCTGACTTACGGGGGCTTTGTCCCCGTACATAGGTGGTGAGGGAATGGCGGGAACGCCCTACATCGTGACAAAAGGCATCGTCCTCCGGGAGACCGAGTTCAAGGAAGCGGATAAAATATTGACACTTTTGACCGACAGATGCGGCAAGATATCCGTCATCGCCCGGGGCGTGCGGCGGAAAAGCTGCCGCTACGCCGCCTGCGCCCAGCCCCTGGTGTGGTCCGAGTGGACCCTCTACCAGAAGGGCAACTGGTACTACGCCAACGAGGGCTCCACGGTGGAACTGTTCAAGGGCCTGCGGAACGATCTGGACGCCATGGCCCTGGGCTTCTACTTCGCCGAGCTGACGGAGGCCGTCACCAGCGAGGAGATCCCGGCACCGGAGCTGATCCGCCATCTGCTGAATGGGCTGTACGCCCTTTCCGCTTTACACAAGCCCCCCGCCCTGGTGAAGGCGGCCTTCGAGCTGAAGCTGCTGTGTCTGGCGGGCTACGAGCCCCTGGTGGATGCCTGCGCCTACTGTGGTAGCCCCGACCCGGAGCAACCCCTGATGGATGTGGTCCAGGGCGTCCTGCGGTGCCGCCAGTGTGGTGTGAAGGAAAGTGCCTTGTCCATGCCTCTGTGCCGGGACTCTCTGCTGGCCCTGCGGCATATCGTGTACGGAGCCCCCAAGCGGCTGTATTCCTTTACCCTGGGGGAGGATGCCCTGCGGCGCCTGTCCGCGGCGGCGGAGGGCTTTGCTGCTGCCCAGCTGGAGCGGGGCTTCAAGACCTTGGACTTCTATAAGAGCCTCCAACCGCTGAAACTGCCGTCAAAATAAGATACGTTCTGTATAATTAAGTTGAAGTTATACGGAAAGGAACGAATATGAGCGAACTATTTGAAAAATCCATCCGCACCCTGGAGCTGCCCCGGGTGCTGCAAATGCTGAGCGACCAGGCCGTCAGCGCCGAGGCCAAGGAACGGGCCCTCCGAGTCCGACCGGAGACGGAGACCGAGGAGGTCCTGCGGCTGCTGGACCAGACCGACGCCGCCCGCACCATGATCGGCCTCCACGGCAGCCCCTCCTTTTCCGGCGTAAAGCCGGTGGCGGAGGCCCTGGACCGGGCGGACCGGGGCGGCAGCCTCAACACCCGGGAGCTGCTGACCATCGCCGACCTGCTGACCGCCGCCCGGCGGACGAAAGAGTATTTCAACAGCGACGCGGCGGAAAAGACCGCCATCGACCACCTGTTTTTGTCCCTCCACGGCAACCGCTTTCTGGAGGACAAGATCAAGCGGTGCATCGTAGACGAAAATACCATCGCCGACGCCGCCAGCACAGAGCTGGCGGACATCCGCCGCCACATGCGGCAGGCCCAGGCCAAGAGCCGCCAGATTTTACAAAAGATCATTTCCTCCCCCAGCTACGCCAAAATTCTGCAGGAGACCATCATCACCCAGCGGGACGGCCGCTTCGTGGTGCCCGTGAAGTCAGAGCACCGGGGAGACCTGCCCGGCCTGGTCCACGATATCTCCTCCACCGGCGCCACGCTGTTTGTGGAGCCTATGGGGGTGGTGCAGGCCAACAACGAGTATATCGAGCTGGAGGCCAAGGAGCAGAAGGAGATCGACCGTATCCTGGCGGAGCTGTCCGCCGACGCGGCGGCCCACCGGGAGGATATCCAGTGGGACTACGACGCCCTGGTACACCTGGACCTGATCTTCGCCCGGGGCCAGCTGAGCTACAAAATGGATGCGGCTCGGCCGGAGGTGCGCCGGGACGGCTCCATCAACCTCCGCAAGGCCCGGCACCCGCTGCTGGACCCCAGGAAGGCGGTGCCCATCGACATCGAGCTGGGCGGCACCTTCGACACCCTGGTCATCACCGGACCCAACACCGGCGGCAAGACCGTCAGTCTCAAGACTCTGGGCCTGCTGACCCTCATGACCCAGTGCGGCCTCCACATTCCCGTGGCGGACCGCAGCGTCATTTCCGTCTATGAGCGGGTGCTGGCGGACATCGGTGATGAGCAGAGTATCGAACAAAATTTGTCTACTTTTTCGGCACATATGACCAATATTGTGTCTATTTTGGCAGAGGCGGACCGCCACAGCCTGATCCTCTTCGACGAGCTGGGAGCCGGCACGGACCCGGTGGAGGGCGCGGCCCTGGCCATCGCCGTCATCCAGCGGGTGCGCCAGATGGGCGCCCGGGTGGCGGCCACCACCCACTACGCGGAGCTGAAGACCTTCGCCATGACCACCGCCGGAGTGGAGAACGCCTCCTGCGAGTTTGACGTGGAGACATTGAGCCCCACCTACCGGCTGCTGATCGGCATCCCCGGCAAGTCCAACGCCTTTGCCATCTCCAAGCGGCTGGGACTTGCGGACGATGTGATCGAGAGTGCCAAGGTGCTCATGAGCGGCGAGAGCGTCCGTTTTGAGGACATCCTGAGCCAGCTGGAGGCCAAGCGCCAGGCTCTGGAAAAGCGGGAGCTGGAGGCGGACCGCCTGTGCCGCCAGCGGGAGGAGGACGCCCGCAAGGCGAGAGAGTTCCGGGAGCAGATGGAGCGGGCCAAGGAGAACGCCCGCAGCCGCGGCGAGGCGGAGGCCAAGCGCATCCTGCGGGATGCCCGGGCCGCCACGGACCAAGTATTCGCGGAGCTGGCGGAGATGCGGAAGGCCCAGTCCAAGGCCGAGCGCACCATGAATGCAAACGAAGCCCGTGCGGAGCTGCGGCGGATGCTGAACGAGGCGGAGGACGCCGTATCCAAGCGCGATGCCCGCCAGGAGCCCATCCCCAAGCCCAGCCGCCCCATCCGGGTGGGGGACCTGGTGGAAATTCCCGGCGTGCGCCAGAACGCGGAGGTGGTGTCTGTGGGCAAGGACGGAACCCTGCAATTGAAGGCCGGCGTGCTGAAAATGAAGGCCAAGGCCGACGAGGTCCGGCTCATCGAGGACGACGAGCGGGCCGCCAAAAAGAAGTCTGCCCCCGCGGTGACCGTCCGCCAGAACGCGGACCGGGCCCTGCGGGCCTCCGCCAGCCGGGAGCTGGATATCCGGGGCATGGAGACCCTGGAGGCTGAGAGCGTGGTGGAGAATTTCCTCTCCGCCGCTGTTATGGGCCGGCTGGACACCGTTACCATTATTCACGGCAAGGGCACCGGCGCATTGCGGAAGGCCGTCCACGACATTCTGCGGCGGAACAAGGCCGTCAAGAGCTTCCGTCTGGGCGTCTACGGCGAGGGCGAGAGCGGCGTCACCGTGGTGACCATGAAGTAAAGTCACGCCCCATGAATTTCGAAATCTGAACATACGAGGTGACCGCTATGCAAAAACTGGAAAAGCAATTCCACATCCACTGTGCCCCCGGCGATGTGGGCCGGTACTGCATCCTGCCCGGGGACCCGGGGCGGGTACCCGCCATCGCCGCCCTGTTTGACAACGCCCAGCAGGTGGCTTGCAACCGGGAGTTCAACGTCTGGACCGGATACCTGTTGGGGGAGAAGGTGACGGCCTGCTCCACCGGCATCGGCGGTCCCTCGGCGTCTATTGCCATGGAGGAGCTCCACGCCTGCGGCGCGGACACCTTCATCCGCACCGGCACCTGCGGCGGCATTGACCTGAACGTCCAGTCCGGCGACATCGTGGTGGCCACCGGCGCTGTCCGCTACGAGCACACCAGCCTGGAATACGCCCCCATGGAGTTCCCGGCGGTGCCGGATTTTGAGACCACGGGCTGCCTGGTGCAGGCCGTCCGAAACCTGGGCCTGCCTTTCCATACTGGCGTGGTCCAGTGCAAGGACAGTTTTTACGGCCAGCACAGTCCGGAAAAGTCCCCGGTTTCTTATGAGCTGCAGGCCAAGTGGGAGAGCTGGAAGCGGCTGGGGGTCAAGGCCAGCGAGATGGAGTCCGCCGCCCTGTTTGTGGTGGCGGCGGCCCTGGGCTGCCGCTGCGGCTCCTGCTTCCACGTGATCTGGAACCAGGAGCGGGAGGCCGCCGGCCTGGACCAGAAAATGAGCGAGGACACCTCGGCCGCCGTCCGCGTGGCGGTGGAGGGGCTGAAGCTGCTGATCGAGGCAGACCGGAAGGGTGGACGGTAAGGTGTCCCAGCGAATTGCGCCGGGAGTCCGGCGTCAAGCGTTTTGCTGGAAGCAAAACCTTGAAATCGACCGAATTCATTTCGGACGATTTGAGTGAAAACAGAGGGGCCCCATGGGACTTGTCCCATGGAGAGGCGAAGACACCTCGGCCGCCGTCCGCGTGGCGGTGGAGGGGCTGAAGCTGCTGATCGAATCCGACCGGGAAAAATGAGGGCAAACTGAAAAAAGCGCCGCTTCCCATGTGGAAAGCGGTGCTTTTTGCAGTCAATCGTCGGTGCGGACGCCTTTTTCGATGTCCCGGATGTCGTAGGGCGCGGTTTGGTACACGCAGTAGTTCAGCCAGTTGGCGTACAGCAGGTGGGCGCAGCTCCGCCAGTTCATCACCGGCTTCCGGTCGGGGTCGTCGCCGGGGAAGTAGTGCTGGGGAATCTGGATGTCTACCCCGGCGGTCAGGTCCCGCATGTACTCCTTCCGCAGAGTGTCCCGGTCATACTCCGCGTGGCCCATGAGGAATACCTGGCGGCCCTGGTCGGTCTTGACGGCGTAGACCCCCGCTTCCGGAGAGGCGGCCAGGATCTTCAGTTCCGGAACAGCCTCAATGTCCGCCCGGTCTACCGTGGTGTTCCGGGAGTGAGGGACCCAGAAGGTGTCGTCAAAGCCCCGGAAGAGGATGAAGTTGGGGTCCTCCACCGTGTGCTGAAAGACACCGAACAGCTTGTGGTCCAGCACCCGCTTGGGGATGCCGTAGTGGTAATAGAGGCCCGCCTGTGCGCCCCAGCAGATGTGCAGGGTGGAGTGAACGTGGGTCTTGGACCACTCCATGATCTCACACAGCTCCGGCCAGTAGTCCACCTCCTCAAACTCCATCAGCTCCACCGGCGCGCCGGTGATGACCAGGCCGTCGAAGGTGCGGTCCTTCACCTCGTCGAAGGACTTGTAGAAGGCCAGCATGTGGGCCTGGGAGGTATTCTTGGACACGTGGCCGCTGGGGGCGATCAGCTCCAGCTCGATCTGCAGGGGCGTGTTGCCCAGTACCCGGGCCAGCTGGGTCTCCGTATCCACCTTGGTGGGCATCAGGTTCAAAAGGAGAATTTGCAGGGGACGGATATCCTGGGTGATGGCCCGGGTCTCCGTCATAACGAAGATGTTTTCCGCCGTCAGGGTGTTGGTGGCGGGCAGTTGGTTGGGAATTTTGATGGGCATAGCTTAGAATCCTCCATTTCGCTGGCTATCTGATGTGAGACTTCCCATCAGATGGCTTCCAGTGCCTGGGCAATGTCCTCAATGAGGTCCTCCTTGCTCTCCAGACCGCAGCTCATGCGGACCAGTCCGGCGGGGACGCCGGCGGCAATCAGCTGCTCCTCGGTCATCTGCCGGTGGGTGGAGGTGGCTGGGTTCAGGCAGCAGGTGCGGGCGTCGGCCACGTGGGTCTCGATAGCCGCCAGCTTCAGATGCTTCATAAACACCTCGGCGGCGGGGCGGCCGCCCTTCAGCTCGAAGGACACCACGCCGCAGGAGCCGTGGGGCAGGTACTTCTGGGCCACCTCGTGATAGGGGTCCCCGGGCAGGCCGCAGTAGTGGACGGTCTCCACCTTGGAATGCGCCGCCAGGAACTCCGCCGCAGCCTGCCCATTCTCGCAGTGGCGGGCCATGCGGACGTGGAGGCTCTCCAGGCCCAGGTTCAGATAGAAGGCGCTCTGGGGGGAGGGGGTGGAGCCGAAGTCCCGCATGAGCTGGGCGGTGCATTTCGTAATGAAGGCGCCCTCCTTGCCGAACTTCTCGGCATAGGTGATGCCGTGGTAGCTGTCGTCGGGGGTGCACAGGCCGGGGAACTTGTCCGCATGGGCCATCCAGTCGAACTTGCCGGAGTCCACGATGGCACCGCCCACGGCGGCGCCGTGGCCGTCCATGTACTTGGTGGTGGAGTGGGTCACGATGTCGGCGCCCCACTCAAAGGGGCGGCAGCCCACGGGGGTGGCAAAGGTATTGTCCACGATCAGGGGCACGCCGTGGCTGTGGGCGACCCTGGCGAACTTCTCAATGTCCAGCACCGTCAGGGCGGGGTTGGCAATGGTCTCTCCGAAGACGCACTTGGTGTTGGACCGGAAGGCGGCGTTCAGCTCCTCCTCGGAGCAGTCGGGGGCCACGAAGGTGGTTTCAATACCCATCTTCGCCATAGTGACGGAGATCAGGTTGAAGGTGCCGCCGTAGATGCTGGAGGAGGCCACGATGTGGTCCCCGCAGGTGGCGACATTGAACAGGGCGAAGAAGTTGGCGGCCTGACCGGAGGAGGTCAGCATGGCGGCTGTGCCGCCCTCCAGGGCGCAGATCTTGGCGGCCACATAGTCACAGGTGGGATTCTGGAGGCGGGAGTAGAAGTAGCCGTCGGCCTCCAGGTCGAACAGCTTGCCCATGTCCTCGCTGGTGGCGTATTTGAAGGTGGTGGACTGGACGATGGGGATCTGGCGGGGCTCGCCGTTGCCGGGGGTGTAGCCCCCCTGGACGCAGATGGTTTCAGGACGGTAGTTGCTCATGTTGATGATCTCCTTTCGGTGTTCAGCGTTCTCTGTATGCGCCGCACTCCGTTGCCGTGGGGCGGGCTGGGATGAGATGCAGGGACGAGAGCGCGTGAAAGCTCTTTTGTCCTTTTTCAGAAAAGGAAGAAAAAACGGCTTTCGTCCCAAAGTTTTTCTTTGAGACGAAAGCCGTATCATGCTTCCGCGGTACCACTCAAATTGCGCCGGCCTCACAGCGGGCGCCACTCCGGGTCCAACAACCCTTTCGCACTGACGCAGCGTACGCGGGAAGGCCCTACCGGCGCCATGCACCCTCGAATCCCCGGCTCAGGAGCCATAGGACCTGGAGACCGCTGCCGCCGGCTCGCACTGCCCGCCGGTTCTCTGAAAGCGTGGATCTCCGTCCCTCTCCCTCATTGCTTTGGAAAATATTATAAAGAGGACCCTCGGGTTTGTCAACCCTTGTTCTCCAGGATGTGGACGTTCAGATGGTCGTAGGTCATCTCCACGCCCTTCTGGGCGAAGGCGGTGCGCAGATTCTCCCCCAGGCCGAAGTATACGTCCCAGTAGTCGGCGGCATTGCACCAGCAGAACACGGTGTACTCGATGGAGCTGGCGCCGTAATTGGAGAGATAGACGGCGGAGGCGGGGTCCTCCAGGACCTTGCCGGTCATGGACAGGGCCTGAAGGCAGGCCTCCTTCACGGTTTCGGTGGGGGCGTTGTAGGAGGCGGTCACCTTCTGGGTCACACGGCGGCGGCCCAGCACGGTGTAGTTGATGACCTTAGAGCCGGACAGCTCCTTGTTGGGCAGCATCACCAGCAGGCCGTCGGGAGTCAGCAGCTTGGTGTGGTTCAGAGTGATCTCCTGCACGGTGCCGCTGACGCCGGAGGCCTCGATGAAGTCCCCGATGGAGAAGGGATGGGAGGACAGGATCACCAGTCCGCCGGCCACATTGCCCAGGATGTCCTCGGCGGCCAGGGTGATGCCCAGGGAGCCGACGGACAACAGGGCCACCAGGGAGGTGATGGGCACGCCCAGGCTGTCCACCACCACCAGGGCGGCGATCACATACAGCACCAGCTTGATGCCGGAATGGACGTACTTCTGCACCCGGGCGTCCAGCTTGGACCGGGAGAGGAGGCGGCCCGTCAGCTTCAGGACGGCCTTGACAACGATCAGACAGATGATGAGGGTGATGACGACGGACACGATCCGCCCCAGGGTCATGCTGCCCAGGGAGGTGTTCAGCAGCTCGGTCATGTTTGGCATAATGCATTCTCCTTTTCGAATAAAAATCAACAGAATGATATCGAAAAACCGGAAAAAAGTCAATGGCGTGCAAAAAGCGGTTGCGGGAGGACCGGATGTCCTGCTATAATGGACAAACACGACAAAAGAGAACAGAGAGGAGTTTTACCATGAACCGGGATCTGAAAAAACAGGGCAGCGGTCTGGCGCTGCTTCCGTTTTTGATCTTCATCGTCATTTACCTGGGGGCGGGCCTGTACCTGCAGGCAAAAGGGGAGGACATGGCCTTCTACCAGTTTCCCTCCGTCACTGCCATGTTCATCGCCGTACTGGCGGCCTTCTGCATGGGCCGGGAGAGCATCGACCGGAAATTTGCCATCTTTGCCCGGGGCGCCGCCAATGAGAACGTGCTGACCATGCTGATGATCTACATCCTGGCGGGCGCCTTCTCCACCGTGGCCAAGACCATGGGCGGCGTGGACGCCACCGTGAATCTGGGCCTGTCCCTGGTCCCCGTGGAGCTGCTGACCGCCGGCGTGTTCGTCATCTCCGCCTTCCTGGGCACCGCCACCGGTACCTCCGTGGGCACCATCACATCCCTGGTGCCCATCGCCGTGGGCCTGGCCGCCGAGAGCGGCCTCAGCGTACCCATGATGCTGGGCGCCTGCGCCGGCGGCGCCATGTTCGGCGACAACTTGTCCATGATCTCCGACACCACCATCGCTGCCACCAAGACCCAGGGCTGCGAAATGCGGGACAAGTTCCGGGTCAACTTCTTCATCGCCCTGCCTGCCGCTCTGGTGACCCTGGTGATCCTGCTGGTGTGCGCCCGGCCCGAGACCGCGGCCGCCATGGAGCCCCGTTCCTTTGAGCTGATGAAGGTGCTGCCCTACGTGCTGGTGCTGGTCCTGGCCATTATCGGCATCAATGTGTTCCTGACCCTGACCATCGGCATCTTTGCCGCCGGCATCATCGGCATGGCCTGCGGTGACCTGACCATCTTCACCTATGCCCAGGCCATCTGGAACGGCTTCACCGGCATGAGCGAGGTGTTTTTCCTGGCCCTGTTCTGCGGCGGCCTGTCGGAGCTGATCGCCCACAACGGCGGCATCGTCTGGCTCATTGAAAAGCTGCGGGGCATGATGCGGGGCAACAAGTCCGCCCAGGTGGGCATGGCGGCGCTGGTATCCCTGGCGGACTGCGCCACTGCCAACAACACCGTGGCCATCATCCTCTGCGGCAACGTGGCCCGGGACATCAGCCGGGAGTACAAGGTGGATCCCCGCCGGACGGCGTCCCTGCTGGACGTGTTCTCCTGCGTGTTCCAGGGCATCATCCCCTACGGCGCCCAGCTGCTGATGGCGGCGGCCCTGACCACAACTACCTACGGCATCGCCATGAGCCCGGTGGAGATCGTGCCCTACATGTGGTACTGCTGGGTGCTGGCGGCCTTCGGCCTGCTGTCCATCTTCGTGCCCTACGCGGACCGCACCTGCCGCCAGGACCCCTGGAACTGGGAATATGACGTGGCGGAGTCCGGCGCGGAGGCCAAAAAGCTCCTGCTGAAAGAGGAAAAGGAAGACTGAATAGAAAAGAGGACCTGCCTGCACGGCAGGTCCTCTGCTTTTGACAGGAGCCATATCCCTTTTGCCTTTTGGACTGATGCCAAAAACTCCGGCGATTCCACCACCCTGCTTTGTTGCACATAGTCCTATGGCATGGTATAGTAAACTTCATAAAATGAAATTCGCATGATAAGGTGATGGGACATGAAAAACAGGGCCCTGATAGCGAAGCTGGCGGAGAAGTACGATAGTTTCTATTTATACGATGAAAGCTGTATCATCAGTGGCGTGAACACGCTGAAGGAAAATTTCCCCCAAATTGAGTTTTTATATTCGATCAAATGCAACCCAAATCATCATGTTCTGCACAGCGTTTTTACTCAAGACTTCGGCGCGGACGCAGCGAGCTTGGGTGAGGTTCTTCTCGCAAATGAAGCAGGGTTAACGAAGGATAAAATCTACTACTCTGCTCCTGGCAAAACTATGGAGGATATTGAAAGCGCCATCAGCAGGTCTACTCTGATAGCTGATAGTCTTGATGAAATCAAGCGGATTCAAATGATTGCCTCACAGGCTGGCATTACTGCCAACATCGGCATCCGGATTAACCCCGACTTTTCTTTTTGCGGGAATTGCGGGCAGCCTTCAAAATTTGGCATTGATGAAGAGCAAGCGATTGAGTTCATACGGAATCATGACTGTAAAAATGTAAAGATCACCGGTATTCATGTCCATCTGAGAAGTCAGGAACTGAACACAAGGATACTTTCCGATTATTACGGGAAAATGCTGCGCCTCGCTGAAAAATTCCATAGCCTGTGTGGTGAGTTGGAATACGTCAACATGGGTTCAGGAATGGGAATCCAGTATTCTGTGAATGAAACCCCATTGGATATGAAACTTCTCAGCGCAGACATAAGTAGTGAGCTTGACAAATTTAAGGTGGCCCATCCAAATACAAAGCTTATCATAGAGACTGGCAGGTATGCGGTTGGCAAGAGCGGCGTCTATGTGACAAAGGTGGTTGACCGCAAAGTATCTCGCGGGAAAACGTATCTGATTTTGAAAAATACGCTGAATGGCTTTATTCGGCCTTCCCTGGCAGTCTTGGTAACGCACTATGCAGCACAGGAAGGACCGGCCCCTTCTGAGCCGCTGTTCACAGGAAAGGATGCTTTCCAGTTCCTGACGTTTAAAGATAATGAGCCGGCAGAGCTTGTCACTTTGGCCGGAAATTTGTGTACAGCCACTGATGTTGTTGCGGAGGATATCATGCTGCCGCATTTGGAATGCGGTGACTGTATCGCCATTACAAATGCCGGGAGCTACGCTGCCGTATTGTCGCCCATGCAATTCGCAACACAAGAAAAGCCAGCTGAGATATTCTTGACTACCGACGACAAGATTATTGTGGGTTAAATTACAGTTTATCGAACTGCTGGAAGGCTCTGTCCGAAAGGATGGAGCTTTTCCGATGTTTCGACGGTGGGTTTAAAAATCAACGCATATCCCTCTGAAAGGTAAAAGGGAGGAAACCCATGGCAAGGTTGCATTTTTCGCCCGCCTGTGCTACCATATCCAACCGGAAATGGCGGTGAAAAGATGAAAAACATCCTGAATTTTCTGAAAAACGAGACGGTCCTGGCGGCGGCCTGGGTGCTGGCCCTGGTGACCATGTTCCTGGTGCCGCCGGACGGCGGGTACCTGGACTACATCGACTGGAACACCCTGATGCTGCTGTTCTCCCTGATGGCCGTCATGGCGGGGCTCCAGCGATTGGGCCTGTTCCGGCGGCTGGGGGAGGCCCTGCTGGCCCGGACGGCCACTACCCGGCAGCTGGAGGGAGCGCTGGTTTTTCTGCCTTTTTTCACCAGCATGGCGGTGACCAACGACGTGGCCCTCATCACCTTCGTCCCCTTTGCCCTGGAGGTGCTGCGGCTGGCGGACAGGAAGGACCGGCTGGTGCCGGTGGTGGTGCTCCAGACCATCGCCGCCAACCTGGGCAGCATGACCACCCCCATCGGCAATCCCCAGAATCTGTATCTCTACTCCCGGTACGGCCTGTCCCTGGGGGTGTTTTTCCGCACCATGCTGCCCCTGACCATGGCCTCGGCGGTACTGCTGGGGCTGTGCCTGCTGCTGACCCGGTCCCGGCCCCTGTCCATCCCGGACTTCCGGTCCGCGCCGGCGGGCGGAGACCGCAGGCTGTGGCTCTACCTGGCGCTGCTCCTGCTGTGCCTGGGGGCGGTGGCCAAATGGGTGCCCGTGTGGGCGGCCTTCCTGGCGGTGCTGGGGGCCCTGCTGCTGGCGGACCGGCCCGTGCTGGAGAAGGTGGACTATTCCCTGCTGCTGACCTTTGTGGGATTCTTTCTGTTCGTGGGGAACCTGGGGCGGCTGGAGGCGTTCCGGGAATTGTTCCAGCGGCTCCTAACGGGCCATGAGGTCCTCTGCTCCGTGCTGGCCAGTCAGTGCCTCAGCAATGTCCCGGCGGCCCTGCTGCTGTCCGGCTTCACGGAAAACGGCACCGCTCTGCTGGTGGGCACCAATCTGGGCGGCCTGGGCACCCTGATTGCCTCCATGGCCAGCCTGATCTCCTACAAGCAGATCGCCCGGAACACTCCCGGCCTCCGGAACCGGTATCTGGGCTGGTTCACCCTGGCCAACGTGGCGTTCCTGCTGGTACTGCTGGGCCTGCAAAGTCTGCTCCCTTAACAGAACACGCCCGGACCATCTCGGTCCGGGCGTGTTTTTCTCAGCTGTCATGGCCCTCCGCCAGAGACTGATGCATCCGGGCGGTGAAGCGGATGGACTCCTCCACGGACTCCTCCAGCTGCCGCACGAACTGCTCCGTCAGGGGGGAGCGCTTTCCGCCCCGGGGGACGATCCAGCCGATGCGGATCTGGCTCTTTCCCTCCAGGGGCACCGTCACCACCGCCTGGCTGATGAAGCTCTCCACCAGCAGGCCGCTGCCGGTGGTGAAGGCGTCCGTCCGGGCCAGGACGTTCATCATGGTGGCCCGGTTGTTGACGCTGATGCAGCGGTCCGGCCGCTTCATGGACATCATCTGGTACTCCTCGGAAAAGTCGGCGGCCACGCCCTGAGCGTGCTCGAAGGACACGTAGGGATACCCCTCCAGGTCCTTTTCGCTGACGGCGTCCCGGCTGGCAAGGGGGTGGCCTTTCCGGACGTAGACGCAGGGGGCTACGGCGGCCACCTCGTGGAACTCCAGCTCCCGTGCGTCCAGCAGGCGGCGGATCATCTTCTCCGTCAGCTCCGTCAGAAAGATGACGCCGATGTCGGAGCGGTGGTCGTACACGTCGTCAATGACGGCGTCCATGCCGGTCTCCTTGATGGAGAAGTGGAAGCGGCTGGCCTCGGCGGTGTCCAGCATCCGCAGGAAGGCGTCCTCTGTGAAGGGATACCGCTGGGTGGAGACGGAGAAGCGGGCTGGGGCCGCGGTGTCCCGGGCCTCGTAGAGCCGCTCGATGCGCTGCTTCTGCTCCAGCAGGGAGACGGCGTAGCTGAGGAACTCCTTGCCCTCGGGGGTAAATTCCACGCCCCGGTTGCTGCGGACGAAGAACTGAATGCCCAGCTCCTCCTCCAGTTCCCGGACGGCGGAGGAGATGCCGGACTGGGACAGCACCAGCTTGTGGGCCGCCTTGTTGATGGACCCGCACTTGGAGATCTCCACCACGTAGGTCAACTGCTGAAAGGTCATGCCGCAACCTCCTTGACTGTGAATTGGTTATCGTTTTTCATTATAACCGGGGGAGGGGCCGATGTCAAATCCCGGGACAGGGAGACCTCCTTTACCGATTGTTGAAACGGCCAGTGAGAAATGGTAGTATTATAAAAATAAATAATTCGGAATTTGCGGAGGTGTTTGAAATGTCAAATCCGTGGGAAAGTATTTCCCTGTCTGACTATGAAAATCATATGCGTTTAGATTCCGTCAAACAGCTTCAGGCCATGAATGAAATGATGAAAGGTCAATTTGATACGTATCCTATTGCCAGTGTCATGATATTTGGGATTGCAGGAGGCAACGGTCTTGAACATGTCCAAAAGGGCAAATTCAAAAAGATGTATGGGATTGATGTCAATTCCTCTTATCTGAAAGAAGTCGTTCAAAGATACCCTGAGCTGGCCGGACTTTTGGAATGTCTGTGCATCAATTTGATAGATAGATGAAGCAGATCAGTTGCCAAAGGCAGAGATGGTCATCGCGAATCTGTTGGTTGAGTATATTGGTTATGAATGTTTTCAAAAAGCAATTCAACATGTGGAACCGAAGTATGTTTCATGTATCATTCAAATCAATATGGAGGATCATTGGGTATCAGATTCACCATATTTGCATGTGTTTGACGGACTGGAACAAGTACATCACCAAATGGAAGAACACGCGTTAGAGAAGGCAATGCTTGAAATTGACTATCATGCAATCAGAACTTTAGAGTATGTGTTGCCCAATGGGAAGAAATTAGTCCAGATGGATTTCAGGAGATAACTCCCGTTATATCGGACTGAGAAAAAGGCGTCGCTGCGTGAACCGCTTCGCTGGGTTCGTACGGGGGCCCCGGAAAAGGGCGGGTTCTTCACACCCCTCACGAGCTAAAAAAGAGAGAGACATCCGTCAGATGTCTCTCTTTTTTGGTGCGCGAGGCGGGACTTGAACCCGCACGTCC
>CAYWYW010000005.1:0-17610 GCA_964462715.1 uncultured Oscillibacter sp. | reverse complement strand
GTAAAGGACACTAGAACCTGAATCTAGCGAGTCTGCCAATTCCACCACTCGCGCGTATCAATATGCAATTCAAACCCCGAAAGGGGACCCTCCGGAATTTGCATTCCAGAGGGAATATGGTGCGCGAGGCGGGACTTGAACCCGCACGTCCGTAAAGGACACTAGAACCTGAATCTAGCGAGTCTGCCAATTCCACCACTCGCGCGCATATGGAGCCTTCTGAGAGGAAATGGTGCGGCTGACGGGACTTGAACCCACACGTCGATACGACACCAGCACCTCAAGCTGGCCTGTCTACCAGTTCCAGCACAGCCGCAAATGAAGCTCCCCGGAAAAGACTGCTTGATTATTATAGCGAGAAGACGGCGTTCTGTCAAGCCTCATTTTTCGATTTTTTCAGAAATTCCGAAAAGATGGTTTTTTCGGGGAAAAAGGCGAAAACCCGCCCGGATGAAGGGCCATCCGGGCGGAGAAGGTCAGCGCTTTTCCATGGGGGTGTAGGGGCGGAAGTCCTCCACGCACTCGTAGCGGGGACGGATCAGCTTGCTGCCGGAGGTCAGCTCCTCCATACGGTGGGCGCTCCAGCCGGCGATCCGGGCCACGGCGAAGAGGGGGGTGTACAGCTCCATGGGCAGGCCCAGCATGTCATAGACGAAGCCGCTGTAAAAGTCGATGTTGGTGGCCATGGCGTCCTTGTGCTGCCGCTCCATCAGCAGCTGCTTGCCGATGCGCTCCACATTGGCATAGAGAGTCAGCTCGGCGTCCCGGTGCTTTTCCGCCGCCAGCTTGTGGACGTAGTCCCGGAAGACCTCGCAGCGGGGGTCGGACTTGGTGTAAACGGCGTGGCCCAGGCCGTAGATCAGGCCGCTGCGGTCAAAGGCCTCCTTGTTGAGCATCTTGGTCAGGTAGTCGGCCACGGCGCCCTCGTCGTCCCAGTTTTTCACGTGGAGTTTGATATCGGCCATCATGGACATGACCTTGTTGTTGGCGCCGCCGTGGCGGGGGCCTTTCAGAGAACTCATGGCCGCCGTGATGGCGGAGTAGGTGTCCGTGCCGGAAGAGGTGACCACATGGTTGGTGAAGGTAGAGTTGTTGCCGCCGCCGTGATCCGCGTGGAGCACCAGGGCCACGTCCAGGGTGCGGGCCTCCAGCTCTGTGTAGCTGCAGTCCTCCCGCAGCATCCGCAGGAAGTTTTCCGCGGTGCTGAGTTCCGGCTTGGGCACATGGATGAAGAGGCTCTCGCCGGGCAGGCTGTACCGCCAGGCCTGGTAGGCATAGATGGCCAGCACCGGCATGTTGCTGGTCAGCTGCAGGCACTGGCGCAGGACGTTCTCCAGGCCGATGTCGTTGGGCTTGTCATCGTAGCAGAACAGCGTCAGGATGCTGCGCTGCATGGTGTTCATCAGGTCCTGGGAGGGGGCCTTCATAATGACGTCCCGGAAGAAGTTGGAGGGCAGGGTCCGGTAGGAGGACAGCTGCACGCAGAAGTCCTGGAGCTGCTCCTCTGTGGGCAACTCGCCGAAGAGCAGCAGGTAGGCGGCCTCCTCAAAGGCGTAGCGGCCCCGGGAGGCGGAACCCTTCACGATGTCCCGGCAGTCGATGCCGCGGTAGTACAGAACGCCCTCGGCGGGAGCGATGTGCTCCCGGTCAGCAGCGTCCATATACACGTTGTAGGACTGGATCTCTGCCACGCGGGTCAGACCGGTCAGCACGCCACGCCCGTCCTCGTCGCGGAGGCCCCGCTTCACGTTGTACTCCTTGTACAGCCGGGGGTCGATGTAGTTCTTCTTTTCCCACTGCTCCTTCAGGGCCAGAATGGCAGGGGTGATCTCACAGTAGGCGTTTTCCCGGTTCTCTTTCCAGATCATGGCAGGGTCTCCTCTCTGCTTTAAACAGGTGATGTTGCAATATTACCACGCTGCACTTTCATTTTCAATGGGAAAACCGCTAAAAATCAGGAAAGATTTTTAAAATTTTGCATGATAAAAACAAGTCCTTGCAAATAATAGGCGAACCTTTGTAAAAAACGACGCCTTCCACCACCGGAAAGCGTCGTTTTGAGGCGTACATTTGTCGTTTTGTACAAATACTCACAATTGGGAGAGAACTTCCCCGATGGGGTCTGTGATGACCAGTCCGGCGGAGAGGTCCTGGGCCACGGCGGATTTGTTGATGAGCACCAGCTTGCGGCCCCGGTAGTAGTTGATGAGGCCGGCGGCGGGGTAGACGTTGAGGGAGGTGCCGCCGATGATGAGCATGTCGGCCTCGGCAATGGCCCGGATGGCCTTGTTCAGGGTCTGCTGGTCCAGGCCCTCCTCGTAGAGCACCACGTCGGGCTTGATGATGCCGCCGCAGGGGCAGCGGGGGACGCCGGTGGTGGCCAGGATGTGGTCCAGGCCGTAGAAGGTCCGGCAATGCTCGCAGTAGTTGCGGTGGACGCTGCCGTGGAGCTCCAGCACGTTTTTGCTGCCGGCGGCCTGGTGGAGACCGTCGATGTTCTGGGTCACCACGGCTTTCAGCTTTCCGGCCGCCTCCCACTCCGCCAGCTTGTAGTGGGCGGCGTTGGGTTTGGCCTCCGGCGCCAGCATCTTGGTCCGGTAGAAGCGGAAAAATTCTTCGGGGTTGCTTTCGTAGAAGGTATGGCTTAAAATCGTCTCAGGCGGGTACTTCCACTCCTGGTGGTACAGGCCGCCGGTGCTGCGGAAATCCGGGATGCCGGACTCCGTGGAGACCCCGGCCCCGCCGAAAAACACGATGTTGTGGGAGCTGTCCACCAGTTCTTTCAGCTTTTTCACTGCGTCTGTCATCAAAATCCCTCCATTTTGACTGTAAGGAGTCATACGTATGAACATCCAGATCTTCGGTTCCTCCAAGTCCTTCGACACGAAGAAGGCGGAGCGGTGGTTCAAGGAGCGCCGCATCAAGTACCAGTATATCGATGTTCCCTCAAAGGGATTATCCCCCCGGGAGTACCAGTCCGTCAAGCAAAAAGTTGGCTTCGAGGCCCTGGTGAACACCAAATGCCGGGCCTACGAGGATCTGTTCATGGCCTATATCACCCCGGACGCCCGGGAGGAAAAGCTGCTGGAGCACCCTGAGCTGTTCGTGACCCCCATCGTCCGCAATGGCAAAGAAGCCACGGTGGGTTACTGTCCGGAGGTTTGGGCAAAATGGGAATGAGTTCAACGCGGGAATGAGGTCCGTCTGATGAAACAGTTCTCCCCTCCGAAATATCCGTTTTTCCGGGCCATTTATCTGATGGCCCGCCGGTATCTGCGGCATAACGTGGGCGCCCAGAGCGCCGCGCTGGCCTTTTACCTGCTGTTTATGCTGTTTCCCTTCCTGATCTTCCTCAGCGCCCTGCTGGGCCTGCTGCAGCTGGATGTGGCGGGTATTTTGAGGGCCCTGGGGGAGTTCCTGCCGGCCCAGGTGGTGGATGTGGTGGAGGTCTACCTGACCTATGTGGGCAGCAGCCCCAGCCCCCAGTTGCTGGTGTTCGGCCTGGTGTTTTCCATCTATTTCCCCATGCGGGCCACCAACGCCCTTATGCGCTCCGTGCGGACGGCCTACCATCTGGGACCGGCCCACGGCGTGGTCCAGGTGCTCAAGACCCTGGTGTACACGGTGCTGCTCATTGCAACCATCGCCCTGACCCTGGTGCTGATGAGCGTCAGCGACCGGCTGCTGGCCTACTGCGTGGCCAACTTCGGCCTTCCCGTCTTCATCGCGGAGCTGTGGGCGGAGCTGCGGTTCCCCCTGGCGGCAGGGGTGGGCTACTTTGCCCTGTTCCTCCTGTACGCCCTGGCCCAGGATGGCCGCCAGCCCTGGCGGAACATCTGGCCGGGGACACTGGCGGCACTGGCGGCCTGGATGGGCCTGAGCTGGCTGTACGCCTGGTACGTGGAGCACATCGCCCATTACTCCCTGCTGTACGGCTCCATCGGTACGGTGATCGTCCTGCTGATCTGGCTGAACCTCAGCGCCACCGCCCTCATCATGGGGGCGGAGTTGAACGGCACCCTCATCAGCCTCCGCAAGGAAACGCGGCTCTCCAGGGAGACTCCGCACTGATGTACAAACTGTAAAATCTGCGGGCTTCGCCGCCCTTTTCTTTACTTTGACGGCGATTTGCACTACAATAGCACATCATTGAAAACGCTTTGAAAGGATGAAGCATCTCATGGATGAAAAACTGCGGGAATACGCGAAGCTGCTGGTACAGGTGGGCCTGAATGTCCAGAAGGGCCAGCGGCTGGTGATCTCCTCCCCGGTGGAGTGCGCCTACTTCGCCCGAATGTGCGCCCAGGAGGCCTACGACATCGGCTGCAAAGAGGTGGTCATGAACTGGCATGACGACGCCATGGCCCGGATGAAGTACCTCCAGGCCGACGAGACCATCTTTGACGAGGTGGCCCTGTGGCGCCGCCACTTCTTCAACGATTACGCTCTGGAGGGGGCCGCCTACCTGGCCATCTCCGCCTCCGACCCGGAGAACTTCAAGGGCGTGGATTCCAAGCGCATCATCCGCGCCCAGCAGGCATCCGGCAAGGCCTTGAAGGACTTCGACCGGCTGCAGATGTGCAGCGGCTTTCCCTGGTGTATCGCCTCCATTCCCATCCCCAGCTGGGCCAGGACTGTGTTCCCGGATGTCAGCGAGGACGAGGCCATGGAGCGGCTGTGGGACGCTATTTTCAAAGCCGTCCGCATCAGCGGCGACGGCAGGGCTGTGGAGAAGTGGCAGCAGCACCTGTCCACCCTCCATGAGCGGATGGAGAAGCTGAATGCCCTGAACTTCAAATCCCTGCGCTACACCAACTCTCTCGGCACCGACCTGACGGTGGAGCTGCCCGAGGGCCACATCTGGGAGGCCGGCAACGACGTTACCCTGTCCGGTCAGGAGTATATCGCCAACATCCCCACGGAGGAGCTGTTCACCTCCCCCCTGAAAACCGGGGTCAACGGCGTGGTGTACTCCGCCATGCCTCTGGTGAACGACGGCACCATCATCGACGGCTTCCACTTCGTGGTGAAGAACGGCAAGATCGTGGAGGCCCACGCCAAGCGCGGCGAGGAGGCTTTGAAGGGCGCCATCTCCGTGGACGAGGGCGCCAGTTACTTCGGCGAGGTGGCTCTGGTGCCCTATGACAGCCCCATCTCTAACCAGAAGATCCTGTTCTACAACACCCTGTTCGATGAGAACGCCGCCTGCCACATCGCCTTCGGCGAGGCGTACCCCTGCCTGAAGGGCGGCCAGCAGATGACCAAGGAGGAATTGAAGGCCCGGGGCCTCAACGACTCCATCACCCATGTGGATTTTATGATCGGCACCCCGGACCTCTCCATCGTGGGCACCACCCATGAGGGCAAAGAGGTCCCCGTGTTCGTCAACGGCAATTTTGCGCCGGAGATCTGAAGAAGGAGAGAGATACCATGTACAAACTGAGAGAGACAGACAAGAACGTATTGATCTGCGACGGCGCCCGGGTGGTGGGCGACGTGACCCTGGGCAAGGGTGTCAGCGTGTGGTACAACGCCGTCCTGCGGGGCGACGAGGGCGCCATCACCGTGGGCGAGGACACCAACATCCAGGACGGCGCCGTGCTCCATGAGGAGACGGTGGTGGGCAAGGGCTGCACCATCGGTCACAACGCCATCGTCCACGGCTGCACCGTGGGGGACAACGTGCTGATCGGCATGGGCACCGTGGTGCTGAACGGCGCCAGAATCGGCGATAACTGCATCGTGGGTGCCGGGGCCCTGGTCACCGGCAAGATGGACGCTCCCGCCGGCTCCATGCTGCTGGGCAGCCCTGCCAAGGTGGTCCGCCCCCTGACAGAGGCGGAGATCGAGGGCAACCGGGAGTCCGCCCGGGGCTACCTCCACGCGGCGGAGCTGTGCCGCAAGGGATAACAGTCAAAGCACCGAAAGAATTCCCTATGGACAGGAACGCTTTCGGCGCTTTGCTTGTGCAGTGCATCCACCGGGGTACCTGGCGGAACAAACAGCTTGTCAACTGATGGTATCAACATAAGAAAAGGAGCATTGCCCATGGAGTGGAACCGACAGAACATCAAGGGCCTGCTGCTGGTGGTCTGCGGCGGCGCGGCCTTTTACGCCGCCCTCCAGCATCTGAATGTGGTGGCCCATGCCCTGGGCTGGCTGGCGGGCATTCTGGCGCCCTTTCTGCTGGGCGCGGCCATTGCGTTTATCTTGAACGTCCCTATGCGGGCCATTGAGCGGCACCTGTTTCCCCATGCCAAGCGGGGCGGCGGCGCGCGCCGCCCTCTGGCCCTGGTGCTGACCCTGATGGCGGTCATCGGCGTGCTGGTGCTGGCCTCCTGCGTCATCGGCCCCGGCATCAAGGACGCGGTCAAGTCCATTGCCAGTCAGGCCCCGGCGGCCTTTGACCGGCTGTACAACTGGCTCCTGGGCCTGGAGCAGTATCTGCCCCAGATCGAGACCTGGGTCCAGGACCTGTCCATCGACTGGAAGACCCTGTCCCAGAAGGCCATTCAGCTGGCCCAGTCCTGGGGAGGCAGCCTGCTGTCCACCGGCGGCGGCCTGATGGTTGGCGTGGTCAGCGGTGTCAGCACCTTCGTCATCGGGCTGATCTTCTCCTTCTACATCCTGCTGCAAAAGGAAAAGCTGTCCCGCCAGGGGCGTCAGGTACTCTACGGCCTGCTGCCTGTGAAACGGGCGGACCGGGCCCTGGAGGTCCTGCGGCTGGCTAACCGGACCTTCTCCAGCTTTCTCTCCGGTCAGTGCACCGAGGCGGTGATTTTGGGAACCTTGTTTGTCATCGCCATGTCGCTTTTCCGCCTGCCCTACGCCGTGCTGGTGGGCGTCCTCATCGCCCTGACGGCCCTGATCCCCATTGTGGGGGCATTTATCGGCTGTGGTGTGGGCGCTTTGCTCATCGCCGTCACGGACCCCTGGAAGGCCGTGGTGTTCGTGATTTTGTTCCTGGTGCTCCAGCAGATCGAGGGCAACCTGATCTATCCCCATGTGGTGGGCTCCTCCGTAGGGCTGCCCTCCATCTGGGTGCTGGCCGCCGTCACGCTGGGCGGCAAGCTCATGGGTGTGGCGGGCATGCTGTTCTTCATCCCACTCTGCTCCGTGCTGTACGCCCTGTTCCGGGACTTCGTGAAGGGGCGTCTGGCGGAGAAAAAGGTGCCCGCCGCCAAGTGGCGGGACCCGCCTCCGCCCGCAAAAAAGTGAGTGTGAAAAATCTCCGGGAAATTTTCTCGGAGATTTTTTATTTCGAGTATTGACAAGTATTCTTGTCAGTGCTATCTTATGTTTGACAAGAATGCTTGTCAACTTGACTTGGAAAGTTGTCAGGAAAGGAGACCGGCTTATGCCGCTGTATAACCGTTTGAAAGAGTACCGTGCCCGGCTGGGGGTGAACCAGCAGGAGATGGGGCGTCTGGCGGGGGTGTCCCGCCAGACCATCAGCCAGATCGAGCGGGGAGACTACTCCCCGTCGGTGACCCTGGCGCTGAAGATCGCCAAAATCTGCAATGTGTCTGTGGAGGATATTTTTTCTTATGCGGAGGATGAACACGATGGAGAATAACACTGTGAAAAAGGATAACCGGAAAGCCCTGCCCAAGTATCTGCTGATTCTGTTTGTGGCCGCCATCTTCGGCGGTGTGCTGGGCTTTGCCGCCGGCTGGGTGGGCCACGACAATATTTCGGAGGTCATTGCAGCAGCTGTTTCCAATGGCCTGACCGCCGCCGCGCCCTGGGCGCTGCTGGTCACCTCGGTGGTGTCCCTGGCACTGATCCTGTGGCTGTACCGTGGGGCAAAAGCCCTTTACACCGGTTGGGACGGCGAGGATGACGATGTCATGGACCGGGCGGATGAGAAGTTGAACTGGGCCCTGCTGCTGACCGCCGCCCAGCTGGTGCTGGATATGTTTTTCTTCGCCGTGGCCCAGTCCGGCCAAAACATGGCGGCGCTGTGGAGCGTTCTGTTCTTCCTCGTCTCCATCTTCTTGATCGTTTTCGCCCAGCAGAAGATCGTGGACCTGACCAGGAAGATGAACCCGGAGAAAAAGGGCAGCGTCTATGACACGAAGTTCAAGAAGAAGTGGTTCGAGAGCTGTGACGAGGCGGAGCAGAAGCAGATCGGCCAGGCGGCCTACAAGGCCTTCAACGTGGTGAGCACCGCCTGTCCCATTGTGTGGGCGGCCCTGCTGTTGCTGAGCTACGCCTTTGACATCGACCTGCTGATGCCGGTCTTTGCGGTATGCCTCATCTGGCTGCTGATGCAGGTCTCCTACTGTCTGGAGTGCATCCGCCTGGGCAGAAGAAAGTAAAAGAGCTCAGCATCTGACCTTATAAAATTTTCCTTTTTTGACACTTTTGACAAAACCACAGCGGAGATAGAATATGGAAAATACAACGAAAGAGGGATTTTCCATATGTATTCTGCAACTGACCTGCGCAAAGTCCGCCCTGTGAAGTGGCTGACCGTCACCGCCATGCTGATGTCTCTGAACATCGCCATGAGTTCTTTCAGTATTCCCGTTCCCGGCGGTCATCTCTATCTGAATGATGCTGTTATCTGCACCGCCGCCATCCTGCTGGATCCCCTGGGAGCCTTTATCGTAGGCGGCGTGGGCGCCTTCCTGGGCGACTTTTTCTTCTATCCCGCGCCCATGTTCGTCTCCCTGGTGACCCATGGCCTCCAGGCGGTGGTGGTGTCCCTGTGCGCCCACAAGCTGTTCCGTGAGCACCGGGGCCGGGCCGCCCTGGTGGGCGTTATTCTGGGCGTGGTCATCAACGTGGTGGGCTACTCAATCGGCCGCGCCTATGTGTACGCCACCCCGGAGGCCGCCATGCTGATGTTCCCCTTCCAGGTGTTCCAGGCCACCTTCGGCGCGGTGGTGTCCATGCTGCTGTGCTTCAAGGCGGGGCTGCTGAGCTTCTGGAACAAGTTCTCCGTCCGCTGAATCCTGCCCTCAATCGCCCGGGACTGCCGTCCCGGGCGATTGTTTTTGCATTTTTGCGGAAAGCTGATATAATAAGACAGAAACAGGAGCACCAAGGGAGGAATCGCTTTGAAAAAGATGACAAAGCAGGAGAAAAAGACGGAAAAGAAAAATTTCCGCCATGCCATGGACCGGGAACTGCGGGAGCACCGGAATTCGTTCATCGTCTTCTATGTGCTGCGCATTCTGGTATTGGTGACTCTGGTGCGCCAGATCATGCTGCGCAACTATGAGGGCGCGTTCTTCTGCGTCCTGACCATAGGGCTGCTCTATGTCCCCAGCTGGATCCAGGTGAAGCTGCACATCGAGCTGCCGCCCGCCCTGGAGATCACCATTCTGTGCTTTATTTTCGCGGCGGAAATTTTGGGCGAGGTCAACGCTTTTTATGTGAACGTCCCCCACTGGGATACCATGCTCCACACCCTCAACGGCTTCCTGGCCGCGGCGGTGGGCTTTTCCATGGTCTTGCTGCTGAACGACGATGAGCGGCTGACCTTCGACCTGTCGCCCTTCTTCCTGGCCCTGGTGGCCTTCTGCTTCTCCATGACCATCGGCGTGCTGTGGGAGTTCTTCGAGTTCGGTATGGACTATTTCTTCCACACCGACATGCAGAAGGACACGGTGATCCACAATCTTTACACCGTGGCCCTGGACACCACCCGCACCAACAAGGTGGTGGCGGTGAAGGGCATCCAGGACGTGGTCATCAACGGGGAGAGCTTGGAGCTGGGCGGCTATCTGGACATCGGCATCATCGACACGATGAAGGACCTGTTCGTGAACTTTATCGGCGCCGTGGTGTTCTCCGTCACCGGATTTTTCTATGCCAGGAGCAAGGGTAAGAAAAAGACACCGGCGCAGAATTTTGTTCCCAGCAGAAAGACGGAGGAGACGGATTACCTGCAGCAGGCCCGGAGGGAGTCCACGAAAAAAGAGCAGTCTCCCGAAAAAGGTATATAACAGAACACCGACAGCAGGCGGCCCCAATCATGGGGCCGCTTTTTCAAAAGATTAAGGTTTCATAAAAAATGTAAAAATGATACATATTTCAAATTTTGAAACCACTTAAAGTGGGGGAAAAGAATTGAATTTTGTTGAAATAGCTGATAAAATAAAATTGTATTCGAGTACGCACTGAAATATAGGACCAACAGCTCGGCAGGTGCCGGGACGATCAGGGAGGGGAGGTTCAGAACGATGCGGATTTTGCAAGGCGAAAACAGCTTGCTGATCGCCATGGCTGCCTTATTGATCGCGGCTGTGATGGCGGTCCTTGCCATCGTGTACCGTTCCAAACTGAAGAAAGTCCGGCAGGATGCTTTCCTGGACCCCATCACCGGGGGAACTAACGCTGCCGGGCTTCAGCTGGCGGTGGAAAAGCTGCGGAAAAAGGGAGAGGTGCGGCACTCCATGGTCTCCATGGAGGTTCTGAACTATGCCCAGATCAGTCAGACCTTCGGCGTTCAGGAGAGCAGGCGTCTGCTGGCCCATATCCACCATGTGCTGCGGACCAGCCTGGGCAGCGATGAGCCTGTGGGCAGAATGGACGGAGATGTATTTTACTTCCTACTGAAAAACCGACAGGTGGATGAGGTCCGCGCCCGCCTGAAGCGGATCTGTGACACTGTGAACCGCTTCAATGAGACCCGGAAGGACACTTATTACATCAATCTGCGCTTCGGAATCTATATACCGGCAGGCCCCAACGAGGATCTGCTGGAGATGCAGGGAAAGGCGGCCGAGGCGCGGAAGACGCCGGGCAGCGACCTGCGTTACCGCTTCTATGCCGGGAATCCCAATGAGCCGGACCCCCGGGACCGGGAGCTGGTGAATCAGGTAGACCGCGCCCTGCAGAACCGGGAGTTCGTGCTGTTTTTGCAGCCCAAGGTGCGACTGGGCGACCGGCGGATCGCCGGCGCGGAGGCACTGGTGCGCTGGAAGCACCCGGAGCGGGGCATGCTGTCCTCTGGCACTTTTGTTCCGCTGCTGGAGGAATACCACATGATCTTCCGGCTGGACCTCTACCTGTTCGAGGAGGTCTGCCGCACGCTGGCCCGGTGGAAGCTGGAGGGCAAAGAATTGTGCCCAATCTCCGTGAAACTCCCCCGGGAGAGCACGGAGGCCCTGAATTTTGCGGAGGCGTACAGTGACATCTGCTGCCGGTATGAGGTGGCTCCGGGCCTGATCGAGTTTGAAGTGGCGGAGCCCAAGGACCTGGAGGACGGACAGCGGCTTCGCACCGTGGTGGAGGAGCTCCACTCTTATGGCTTCCAGTGCGCGCTGGACAGCTTCGGCAAGCGCTTCATCGCGCTGGAGTTCCTGCGGGATCTGGATGTGGACGCGGTCAAGCTGGACCGGAGCTTTTTCTACGGAGAGAACAATACCCGCCGCAGCCGCTATATTGTGGAGGCGGTCCTCAAGCTGGCGGCGCAGATGCATATCCGCACCATTGCCGAGGGTATCGATAACGCCAGCCAGGTCCAGTATCTCCAGCAGGCGGCGTGTGACATGGTCCAGGGCTTCTATTACTTCAAGCCCATGCCGGCGGAGGAGTTTGGGCGGACCGCCTATCAGGACGGTATTCTGCGGTATGTGGAGGACGAGAGCACCCGGACCGGGCAGCGGAAGCCGCCGGCGGTCCGGACAGTGGACGACAATCTGGTCATGTTCTCCTATGTGCCCTCTGATGACCGGGTGTCGTTTTCCACGGCCTTTTCTCCGGTACTGGACAGCCAGCTGGTCTTCTCCAACGCCCAGGCCCTGTTCCGGAGTTCGGAGCTGATCCATGAAAATGACCGGGACGACTTCTTCCGGCTGCTGGAGCGGTGCCGCCGGGAGGACGGCTGGGTGCGGAACACCCTGCGGTTCTATGTGTCCGAAGGCCGCTACGCGTGGCTGGAGGTCCACCTGCATGAGGAGGACAGCCTGGACCCTGGCGAGGAGGGGGTCATCTCCGGCACCTTGGTCAACATGGCCAGGTGGAAGAGCGAGGTGGACCGCTGGAAGGAAAAGGCCAACCGGGACGCTCTGACGGGCCTGTTCAACCGGGAGTATTTCGAGCATTTTGCCAGCACCCAGTTGGAGCGGGAGGAGCTGAACTCCGCGGCCATCGTGTTCATCGACATTGACGATTTCAAGCATGTGAACGACACCCTGGGCCATATGTTCGGCGACGATGTGCTGTGCTGCGTGGCCAAGCGCATTCTGGGCGTGTTTCGTCATACGGATGTGGCGGCCCGGTACGGCGGCGACGAGTTCGTGGTGTTTGTGGGCGCCATCAGCCAGGAAGTGCTGGAGGAGCGGCTGCAGCAGCTGTGCGAGGTCTTCCGCTATCCTTACCGCAGCGACACGGTGGAATATAAGATCTCCGGCAGTATCGGCGGGGCCATGTACCCCCAGGATGGAACGGACTATGGGACGCTGCTGGACCACGCGGACTGCGCCCTGTATGAGGCGAAGAAGCTGGGCAAGGACCAGTACGTGATCTATGAGCCCCGTATGCAGGGGATATCCGCCAGAAAACAGACGCCGATGGACGGCTGAAGGAGAAGCACGCATGCTTGCACTGAGCCTGGGAATCGGGGGATTCCTCCTGTATCTCCTGTATGACATCAACAGCATCACGTGGCAGTCCCGGCTGCTGCACACCGCCTTTGCACTGGGCACCCTGCTGGTGGGGGCGGCCACAGTGCTGGACCTGTGGGAGGCCTGGCGGCTGGGGGCTTTTTCGGGTCTGGGGGCCGCGGCGCTGCTTCTGGCCGCCGCGGCCTGTCTGGCAGCGCTGGTGTACTGCCTGTTTTTCGCCCTGCCTTTTCAGGAGACCTACCGGGAGCAGGAGACCGGACGGCACGTTTACGACGGAGGGGCCTACGCCCTCTGCCGCCACCCGGGCATCCTGTGCTTTTTCGGCCTTTACCTGTGCCTGGGCCTGGCGGCGCTGCCGGGAAAGCTCCTGGCCCACGGCATGGCGTTTTCCCTGCTGGACCTGGCCTATGCCGGGTTCCAGGACCGCATTACCTTCCCCAGGACCTTCTGCGATTATGAGGCCTACCGGCAAAAGGCCCCATTTCTGCTCCCCACGGGAGACAGCATCCGTCGTGCACGGCAGACCTGGGGCCGCCCATCCGGTGAGGAGGAGAGACCATGAGATTTCAGGAAAAGCTCCATGAATATTCGAAAGAGGAGATTTGGGAGGAGTATTGCGGCTTCCTGACCCTCAGTACAGATGAATTCATGAACATCCAGAAGCGGCTGCTGCTGGAGCAGATGGAGCTGTGGTCCTCCAGCGGACTGGGCCAGAGCATCCTGAAGGGCAAGTGCCCCCATACCATTGAGGAGTTCCGGGAGATGGTGCCCCTGACCACCTATGAGGACTATGCGCCCACCCTGCTGTCCAAGCAGGTAAGCGCCCTTCCGGGGGACCCAGTGCTGTGGGTCCAGACCACCTGGGAGGGCGGCGTCCATCCCATCAAGGTGGCGCCCTATACCAAGGCCATGCTGGACACCTTCAAGCACAATGTCATGAGTTGTCTGATCCTGGCCACCAGCCGGAAAAAGGGCGAATTTGATATCAGCGTCACGGACCATATGCTCTACGCCCTGGCTCCCATGCCCTTTGTCACCGGCTTGCTGCCGCTGCTGTTCAAGGACGAGATCGACATTGAGTTCCTGCCTTCCGTGAAGGAGGCGGTCCATATGTCCTTTAAGGAGCGGAACGTCCAGGGCTTCAAGCTGGGCATGAAGAAGGGGATCGAGTATTTCTTCGGCCTGGGCAGCGTGCTGTACTATGTGAGCCAGAGCGTGGGCGCCATGACCTCGGGGCGGAGAAAGAGCCTCCGGGAGCATCTGAGTAGCGCCTCTCCCCAGATGATGGCCCGGTATCTGATGGCCAAGAAGAAGTGCCGGCGGGAGAACCGGGAGCTGATGCCCAAGGACCTGTTTCAGCTGAAGGGCTTCATGTGCGCCGGTACGGACAACCGCTGCTATAAGGCGGATCTGGAGCGGATGTGGGGCGTTTCCCCCATGGAGATTTTTGCCGGTACGGAGCCTACCTGCATTGGCTGTGAGACTTGGAGCCGGGAGGGCGTGTATTTCTTCCCGGACGCCTGCTTCTATGAGTTCATTCCGGAGGATGAACTGGATAAAAACATGGCGGACCCCAGTTACCAGCCCCGCACCATCCTCTGGGACGAGGTGGTGCCCGGCGGCAGCTATGAGATTGTGCTGACCGTGCTGAAAGGCGGCGCCTTTGCCCGTTACCGGGTGGGCGACGTGTTCCGCTGCATCGGCATCGGGAGCCAGCTGGAAAACAACCAGATCCCCCGGTTCCAGTATATTGACCGCGTCCCGCAGATCATCGACATCGCCGGCTTTACCCGCATCACGGAGAGGTCCATCAACCAGGCCATCGAGCTGTCCCGGCTGCCCATTGCCGCCTGGACGGCCAAGAAGGAGTTCACCGAAAATAACCGTCCCTATCTGCACCTGTATGTGGAGCTGGAGCGCAGCAACCTGGTCAACAGCGCCGTCAGCATCCGCATCCTGCAGGACCAGCTGGGCATCTATTTCCGGTATCTGGACCAGGACTATGAGGACCTGAAAAAGATCCTCGGCGTGGATCCGCTGAAGATCACCCTGCTGAAATGCGGCACCTTTGAGGCGTATCAGCGGAAGTACGGCGCGCCCATCCGGACTATGAATCCGGAGAGCTGCGAGATCAATGACCTGCTGGTCTGCCACCGGATCGACGGCATTGGAAAGGGGGATCTGCTGAATGAATGGATATAGTTGGCTCTCAGTCGTCTCCCTGTGCTGCTACCTGTTTCTGCTTCTGAGGTTTTTGGCGGCTAAAAAGTCCAAAAAGGTGCTCTACACCTTTATGGGCCTGCTGGCGGTGATGATCCTCTGGAACGGCGGCTCCTTCTGCATGCGGATGCAGCTGTGGCCGTCGGTCTACTTCTGGCACCATGTGTCCCTGCTGGGGATGCTGCTGCTGCCGGTGGGATACTATCATTTCGTCCTGGACTTCCTGGAGGAGAAAAACGGCTGCGGCAAAACCCTCTGGACCGTTTTTTACCTGCTGATGTTCATTGCCAACTGCGTGACGGGCTTCTTTGTTCCCCTTCCGGAGGTGGTAACATATCACGGAAAAGCGCAGTTTATCTACAACTATAACTGGCACATCTATCTGTTGTACCTGATCGTGGTACTGACCCTTCTACAGCTGGCGTTCATCATCCGCCGCCACTGCATGGGCAACCGGATCGCCTTCCGGCAGCTGGTCCCGGTGATCTGCGGCGTGGCCATCATGATCGTGGGCCATGGCCTTGCCACTCTGCCTATTTTTGCCGGTATCCCGGTGGATATCGTCTCGGGTGTGTTCAACGCGATCTTCCTGTTCTACGCCCTGTATAAAAAGCGGTTGTTCCGCATGACCCTGCTGCTGTCCAGATCCAATTACTGCATCTTGGCCGTACTTCTGGGCGCGGGGATCTTTTCCAAATTCGCACTGCAATTTGAGCATTTTCTGATCAGCAGGGCCGGACTTGGACGCACCTCCGCCATGCTCATCATCGCCGTGCTGCTGGCGGTTATCATCGTTGTGCTGTATCTTGTTATCACCAGGACACTGGACGGCATCTTCGCCCAGTCGGAGCAGAAGCAGCAGGCGCTGATCGACCGCTTCGGCGAGGACATCACCCACATGCTCAGCGTGGCCACCATTCTGCAGGGCCTGTCTGATACGATCCAGGAGGCCGTCCACGTGGACCGCATCTTCGTGTTCATCCGGGACCTGGACGGGGAGTACCGCATTGAGCATACCACCAACCCGCTGGAGGAGAAGAATTTCTATGTCCGCTCCGACCATCCGCTGGTGGATTACCTCAAGGCCCGGGGAGGCTGCGTGCTCCAGCAGGAATTTGCCCGCACCACCATCTACCGCAGCATGTGGGAAAAGGAAAAGCTGCTTCTGAAGACCCTGGATATCGAGTGCTTTGTGCCCGTGATGGTGGAGGGTGACCTGATCGGCCTGGTGATGCTGGCCGGAAAGAAGGACAGAAAGCCCTACCAGCCCGGCGACATGAACTTCCTCCAGTCCATCTGCGGCATCTGCGCAGGCGCTGTTAAAAACGCCTATACCTACGAGCGGGCTCTGGAGGGCGCCAGAAAGGACAGCCTGACCAACCTGGTCAACCGGAAATTCTTCTTCGAGCTGCTGGAACGGGAGTTTGAGAAGTACAAGGATACGGCGCTGTCCCTGTGCCTGCTGAACGTGGACGACTTCAAGCTGTATAACCAGCTGTACGGGACCCAGGAGGGTAATCTGGCCCTACAGCGGGTGGCCGGTATTCTGGCGGCCAGCATCAGCGAGAGCAGCTACGCGGCCCGTATCGGCGGCAAGGAATTCGCCCTGATCCTGCCGGGGTATGACATCTATTCCGCCAAATGTCTGGCGGAGAACGTGGCGGCCCAGATCGGCGAGATCAACCATTACAGCAACGGCGAGACCGCCGGCAGACTGACGGTCAGCGTGGGTATCTGCGCGGCGCCCTACATGGCGTCCTCGGCCAAGGAACTGTTCAGAAACGCGGATATGGCCGTGTACACGGTGAAGCGCTCCGGCAAGAACGCAGTCCTCATGTATTCCGCGGAGATCAGCCGCCGGGAAGAGCGGCACCCCAGATACAAGAGCGGTTACAGCGAGCACGCCAGTACCATTTACGCCCTGACGGCCGCCATCAACACCAAGGACCACTATACCTTCCAGCACTCCCAGAATGTGGCCTATTACGCCGCCGAGCTGGCCAGGGCCGCGGGAATGGGGCCGGATCTGGTGGAGATCGTGAAGGAGGCGGCGCTGCTCCACGACATCGGCAAGATCGGTGTGCGGGAGGATATCCTCAACAAAACAGGCACGCTGACGCCGGAGGAGTACGAGATCATGAAGGGGCATGTGGAGAACGCGGTGAACATCATCCGCTATCTGCCCTCTTTGGACTACGTGATCCCCACGGTGCTCTCCCACCACGAGCGGTATGACGGAAGAGGCTATCCCCGCAGGCTGGCGGGTGAGGAGATCCCCATCATGGGCCGGATCCTCTGCATTGCCGACGCCTTTGACGCCATCACCTCCGTCCGTTCCTATAAGGACGCGGCCTCTCCTCAGGAGGCTGTCCGGATTCTGCGGGAGGGAGCGGGCAAGCAGTTCGACCCCAATCTGGTGGCTATTTTCGCGGAGCTGGTGGAGGAGAACAAGATCGAACTGCAGGGGCAGCAATTCGACGCGATGTACCCGCCGCCGGTGCCCTCCGCGGATGTGGGGGGAAGCGGCCAGACGCCTGAGGAGGACGCCAGTGAAGTGTTCTTTGAAAACCGCGACCAGGACCCCGAAATACAGGATTGAGCAAAAAGGACGGTAACCATCGTTACCGTCCTTTTTTGCCGCCATCGTCACTCGGCCGCGAACACGTTCGAGGCAAAGGCTTCCGTTCCGCATAAAAAAATCGTCGCAAGCGATATGGCGCTTGCGACGAGTTGGCGTCCCCGGCGCGATTCGAACGCGCGGCCTTCCGCTTAGGAGGCGGATGCTCTATCCTGCTGAGCTACGGAGACA
>CAYWYW010000004.1:0-45989 GCA_964462715.1 uncultured Oscillibacter sp. | reverse complement strand
TTTTTCGTCTTGCCGAAAAAGAATGCGCCGTGCACGGTGGAAGAAAAAGGCGCTTAGGCGGATCAACTTGACACTTGTGTCAAGTTGACCGCGGAACGGGAGTTGTTGTAATCGGTGCGGCGGTAATTGGGGGCTTGTGCCGGGTGCGCTTCGGTCCCGAGAAACAGAGGAGTGCTCCGCCGCAAGTTGTAGGCACAGGTGCAGCTTTCGGAGCGATCATCGAATAGACCAGCGTGCCAAACCAGGCCCCCAGAAAGATCCTTATGGTCAGTCCTCTCTTTTCGTTGACTTTTCTTCCAGCAGCTTCTCCAGCTTCTGTTCCAGCCGGTCCAGCTTTTCCAGCACGCAGGCCAGCAGGGCCACAACAACGCCCGCCGCCAGCAGGGCGGCGATGAACCATCCCGCATCACCTAACACCGCCCCCAGCAGCATCAGCAGTGCATAAGCCAAAATGCTGAAGCCAGCCAGATACATAAAAAATGTGCCCATGTCAATCCTCCCGGGTGATGCCCAGTTCCGCCAGGATGGCCTCCTCCCGCGCCCGCATCTGCTGTTTCTGGGGACCTTCATCCAGGTGGTCGTAGCCCAGCAGGTGCAGCACCGAATGGGTCACTAAGTACGCCAGCTCCCGCTGGCGGGAATGTCCGTATTCCTTTGCCTGGGCGTCCACATGCTCCATGGAGATCACCATGTCCCCCAGGGGTACCAGCCCAGTGCCGGGGTCCGCGTCCTCCTCGGTGGGCACCTCGCCCGGCGTCAGGTCGAACTCGGGAAAGCTCAGCACATCCGTGGCCCGGTCCACATCCCGCATGTCCCGGTTGATGGCGTGGATGTTTTCATCGTCGGTCAGCAGCACGTCCACCTCGCAGGCAGCTGTGACACCCTCCGCCGCCAGAGCGGTGCGGATAACCTTGCGGATCAAGGCGCAGCGGCTCTTGCTGTCTGCCCCCGGCACGTCGGCGGTGATGGGAATATAATGCCGCTTTGCCATTACTTTCGCCCCTTTCCGCCGTTTTTGGCAGTCTCATAGTCCTCGTAGGCCTTGACGATGCGCTGGACCATGACGTGCCGCACTACGTCCGCGTTGGTCAGCTCGCAGATGCCGATGCCCTCCACGTTCTTCAGCACCCGCATGGCCTCCCGCAGGCCGGAGGGCTTTCCGTCCGGCAGGTCGATCTGGGTTACATCGCCGGTGATGACGATCTTGGAGCCGAAGCCCAGGCGGGTCAGGAACATCTTCATCTGCTCCCGGCTGGTGTTCTGGGCCTCGTCCAGAATGATAAAGCTGTCGTCCAGGGTCCGGCCGCGCATATAAGCCAGGGGTGCCACCTCGATGTTACCCCGCTCCAGGTACTTCTGATAGGTCTCCGCTCCCAGCATGTCGAACAGGGCGTCGTACAGGGGCCGCAGATACGGGTCCACCTTCGACTGCAAGTCACCGGGCAGGAAGCCCAGCCGCTCGCCGGCCTCCACCGCCGGGCGGGTCAGGATGATGCGGTTCACCTGCTTGTCCCGGAAGGCCTGAACGGCGGCGGCCACGGCAAGGTAGGTCTTGCCGGTGCCCGCCGGGCCAACGCCGATGGTGATGGTGTTGTTCAGTACGGAGCTGATATACTCCTTCTGGCCAATGGTCTTGGGCTTGATAGGACGGCCCTTGGCGGAGATGCACAGCACGTCTCCGGTCAGCTCCGTGATCTGCTCCTCCTTGCCGGACCGCACCAGCCCAATGACGTAGCGGACGTTCTGCTCCCCGATGGCCTCCCCCCGGGAGGACAGGGTCAGCAAAGCCTGAATGGCCTTGCAGGCCAGCATGGTGTCCTCCGGCTCGCCGGAGACCCGCAGCTCCCCGTCCCGGTTCACCACGGTGACGGAAAACTCCTGCTCCAGCAGCCGGATGTTTTCATCAAAGGACCCAAAGATGTTGACGGCCTGTTCCAGCCGCTCGATGCTGATTCTCTGTTCCAAACTCACTTCACTCCAGTTCATCGCGGGCCGCTGCCCGATTCCTCTGTCAAAATGGGGACCCGTTTTCCGATTTCCTCCACGCACTCCGCCGACAGCGTCACCGTCAACACGCCTCCCCTTTGCCGGGAGGTGCAGAGGGTGGACACGATCTCCCCGTATGGCGCCACTTCCGTTTCCAGCTGCTGGATCAGGATACGCTCCCCCAGCCGTTCCGTCTGGATAACGTCCAACCGGACCTCCGCCGTCTCATAGAAGCGGCAGGTTTCCGTCACCAGCGTCACCGGCAGGGCGATGCCCAGCAGAGACCAGGAGGACCTTTTTGTTATTTTATCATAGTTTGCCCCTTCGATGCTACTATTTGAAAAGAATTTTACCCGCTGTTTTCCAAACACCAGAGAGACCAGCTTTTTTTCCTTTCCGGTGTACTGCTTCTCCCTCCCAGTCAGGGAGATCTCCGTAGTCAGGGTGTGCCAGGTGCGGGCCTTCACGGAGCCCATCCCCGCCAGCACCCGGGCGCCGAAGGTATCCAGGTCCTCCACCCCGGAGATCAGCAGCTGGCCCTGGGTCACGGCGGTTCCCGCCGGCACGCTGGCCCTGCCGTTGAGGGCGTGGACCTCCAGCACCAGCCCGTCCCGGCGGGCCACTACATTGGAGGGGGTCTTTTCGTCCACCATCTCCGGGACGGGGACCCGCTCCCGCACCTGTACATATGCCCGGCAGCCGGAGACGTTGACCGCCAGCCAGCACAGCTCCGGGATATCCAGCAGCACCTGGTTCCGCAGTCCCTCGCCGTCCAGCGCCAGGCCAAAGCTGCCGATGCCGACGCCGTGCCGCTCCAGCGCCCGCAGGATCTCCTCCTCCGGCACCGCCTCATTGCCCTCGATCTCAAAATCCCACACGAAAAAGGAACCCAGAAACAGGGCCAGTCCGCACCCAATCAGCCCGATCAGCAGGGCCTGGCGGCGGCGGAACCGCAGCAGGAAGAAGGGTGCCCCCTCCCGCCCCACCACCGTCAGGGTGCAGTCCAGCTTCTCCGCCGCCTGCCGCAGGACCCGGTAGTCCTGCCGGGAAATGCGGCAGGTGAAGGCGGTGGCCGATTCCCACTCCAGATCCCAGAAGGCCAGGTCCCGGGCGCCGCACAGGTTCAGCACCCGCTCCGGGAAGGCGCACTCCGCCCGGATGCGCACCTGTCCCCGCAGGCGGTTCACCAGCCCTGTCATCCGCCCTTCACCTCCACCCATTCCACCGCCGCGATGCGGCCGCCGATGCGCAGCTCCTCCGCCGTCATGGCCAGCAGCGTCAGCCGCTCTCCCCGGACCCGCAGGACCCCCGCCGTGGTGTTGGCGTCGATTTGGGTATCGCTGTAGGCCAGAATACCGGTGTGGTGCTCCAGATACAGCTGGCGGCTGCCCACCATCTCCAAATGGGGCAGGCCTGCCACCACGTCCGCCGGCAGGTCGAACAGCTCCGCCACGGCGCTGAGGACCCCGCCCTCCCTGTCTTTTCGATTCCGCTCCATTGCGCTCACCTCAGGAAACGCTATGCGCGTCCGGGCCAAAACTTGCATGCTTTTCCCCATCCCCGCATAGGCTTTCCCGGTGATGGATATGAAAAAACGCGGTCGGACCGACCTGTTTCTGATCTTATGCGGCATTTTGATCTGGTTTTTGACGGACGCCGCCCGCATCCGTCTTTGGGCGGCGGAGGCCCTGATCCTCTGCGGAAAATCCGTGATCCCAGCCCTCTTCCCCTTTCTGGTGGTCTCCAGCCTGCTGGTGTCCCTGGGCTTCGGAGAGTGGCTTTCCCCCTACCTGGCCGGGCTGATGACGCCCCTGTTCCGCCTGCCGGGTCTTGCCAGCAGTGCCCTGGTCCTGGGACTGGTGGGAGGCTATCCCATCGGCGCCCAGACGGCGGCGGACCTGTACCGCCAGCACCTGCTGACCCGTGAGGAGACGGAACGGCTTCTGACCTTCTGCAACAACTCCAATCCTGTGTTCCTCATCAGCGTGCTGGGTGCGGGCGTCTTTGGCAGCGCCCGTACCGGCGTGTGGCTGTGGCTGATCCACGTCCTCTCCGCCCTGCTGGTGGGCCTCATCTTCCGGGGCCGGGGGACCGCCGCAGACCGGCGGCGCCCCCCTCCCGTTCCCTGCCGGGCCGTATCCCTGCCTGCCGCTTTGGTGGCAGCGGTACGGAACTCCGCCGGGGGGATGCTGTCGGTCTGCGCCTTTGTGACCCTCTTCTATGTGGTGGCCGCTCCCCTGAAAGCCCTGGGTCCCCACTTGGGCCCTGCTCTGGTGGGGGTGGTGGAGCTGTTCTCCCTGACCCCACTGCTGACGCCCGACTTTTTCGGCTTTGTGCTGGCCGCGGGCTGCGCGGGCTGGGGCGGACTGTCGGTGCTGTGCCAGACGGCGGCGGTGCTGGAGGGTACAGACCTGCCCCTGCGGCCCTGCCTGCTGGGCAAGCTGACCCAAGGTCTCCTGTCCGCCCTGCTGTCCGTTCCGGTCTGGATATACTTCATATGAAAAATACCCTCCGTTCCGCAACGGAGGGTATTTTCACAGGCGGATATTCCTTTTTCATTTATGCCCCCATGGCCTTGACCGCCTTGACAATGCGGCTGGTGCCCAGACGGGAGGCACCCAGGTTGATGAAGTCCTCGGCATCCTTCAAATCAGCGATGCCGCCGGCAGCTTTGATCTTCACGTTGGGGCCGATGTGCTTTGCAAACAGGGCCACGTCCTCCCGGGTGGCGCCGCCCCCGCCGAAGCCGGTGGAGGTCTTGATGTAGTCCGCGCCGGAAGCAGTGACGATCTCGCACATCTTTACCTTTTCCTCGTCGGTCAGGAAGCAGCACTCGATGATGACCTTCAGGAGTTTGCCCTTACAGGCGTCCTTGACGGCTTTGATCTCCGTCAGCAGATCGTCCCACTTCTTGTCCTTCACCCAGCCGATATTGATGACCATGTCCACCTCTTCCGCACCGTTCTCCACAGCGTCAGCGGCCATGAAGCACTTGGCAGCGGTGGTGTCATAGCCGTTGGGGAAGCCAATGACGGTGCAGATGGGGAGCTTGCCCTCCACATACGCCGCCGCCTGCTTCACATAGCTGGCGGGGATGCACACGCTGGCGCAGCCGTACTTCACACCGTCGTCGCAGATGGCCCGGATCTCCTCCCAGGTGGCCGTCTGGGCCAGCAGGGTGTGGTCGCACTTGCTCAAAATGTCTTTCAGTTCCATGCAAGGTCCCTCCTTTTATATCATACGCATGGCTTCATGGAATACCGGTATCGTGTCCCGTCCCACCGGCGGACCGCCTGGCCCCGGGCCGTCAGATAGTCCATGTGTGCCATAGCCTCTCCCACGGCGAAGAACTTCTGAGTCAGGGGGAAGTCGGCCCAATCCCGGCATCGGATGCTCCAGGCCATGTGGCCGGCGATCTCATAGGCCGTCAGCCCCGGCTCTCTCCGGAGCGTCTCCACGGCGTTCTCCACCCGCCGGGCGTGGTGGACCGTCAGCTGGTCAACCCGCGCCGCCAGGTCCCCGGTCTCCTCCCGATGAGCCGGCAGCAGCAGGTCCACCGGCAGTTCCCGCACCTTCTGCAGGCTCTCCAGATAGTCCCCCAGGGAGTCCTCCACGCCGCTCCACCGGCAGATATTAGGAGTGATGTGGAACAGTACATGGTCCCCGGAGAAGAGCCATTTCTGCTCCGGCTCGTACAGGCACAGATGCCCCGGGGTATGCCCCGGTGTCAAGATGCACCGGAGCCGGTGGCCACCGCAAACCAGCGTGTCCCCGTCTCTCAGGTACACATAGCTGTCATAGGGCCCCGGTCCCGCATTCTGTGCGGGATTGCTGTCCCACAGCGCCGCCAGCTCCGCCTGGGAGAAACCCTCTTGCAGGTACTCCTCATACATGGTCCGCCAGACGTAGTCCCGCCGGTAGCCTGTTATGCGCCAGCCGTCCAGGGCGCTGATATAGATGCGGCAGCCCCGGCGAACCAGAGCCGGAGCCAGGCCCGCGTGGTCACTGTGGAGGTGGGTCAGAAAGATGTCCAGCCCATCCCGGTCCACACCAATCTCCGCCAGCTGCCGTTCCATGGCCTCCCGGCAGGAATCCCACCGGAATCCGGTGTCGATCAGCAGGCTCCGCTCCCCTGTGATCAGGTAACTGTTCAAATTTTTCAGCGGGTTCCCCTTCAGTGGGATATCCAGCCGCCAGAGGTCCTCCGCGATCTGTTCTGCCATGCCTGTCCTGCCTATCCTGCTGTAATGGAAGTATCATATCAGGTTTTTCTCCGCCTGTCCAGCCACCAGCGAAACATCCTGCTACAGTCGCGTCCCTATCTTGTCCGGCCTTGCACTCCCCGGCCAGCCGTGCTAAAATAACATCACTTTTACAAACGGAGGCCCCTTATGAAAAAGCGCATCCTCGCTCTGTTCTGCGCTCTGTCCCTGCTGCTGAGCGCTGTTCCCTCCGCTGCCGCCCTGAAGGGCGACACGCTCCGCCATACGGACGCCCTGGCCACCCTGAACCTGGTGAAAGGCACCGGGGACGATTACGCTCTGGAGGTACCCGTGACCCGGGCACAGGCAGCCGTTCTGCTGGTACGGCTGGCGGGTGCGGAAGCCGATGCTGCCAAGGACACCTGGATCTCCGGCTTCCGGGATGTGCCCACCTGGGTCCGCCGGGAGATCTCCCACGCCGCCCGCCTGGGCTGGGTCAAGGGCGTGTCCATTGACCGCTTCCGGCCCGACAGCCCCGTCACCGCCGACGCCTGGTGCACCATGCTGCTGCGGATGCTGGGATACAGCGACAAAAACGGTGACTTCACTGTCTCTGATGCCGCTGCTTTTGCGCAGCGCATCGGCCTGGTCTCCCGGAGCTATACCGGCACCATGACCCGGGGCGACATGTTTGAGACCATGTACGACGCCCTGACCTTCTCCTATCAGGACGGCAGCGGCACCGTCATCAGCCGCCTGATCCACAGCGGCACCTGCACCCGGGCTGCCGCCAATGCTCTGGGCCTCCTGGACCGGGAGCTGACTGCCCGGGAGGTAGCCGACCGCCATACGGCCGCCGTGTTCTGTCTGGATACCTACAAGACCCAAAAGGAAATTGACGCCAAGGAACCCTCCGCCAACGCCAGCGGCTTCTTCATCAGCGCCGACGGTTTAGCCGTCACCAACTACCACTCCATTGAGGACAGTATCCACGCCACGGCCACGCTGGCCACCGGCGAGGTCTACCCGGTGGAGGAGGTCATATATTACGACACCGGCATCGATATTGCCGTTCTCCGCATCTCCCGGACCTCCACCGCCCATAAGACCACCTCCTCCTTCGCGTATCTGGAATTGGCGGGCACGGATGATATCCGCGCCGGCGACACGGTCTACACCCTGGGCAATCCCCTTGGCCTGGGCCTGTCGGTCAGCTCCGGCATCATCAGCGCCACCGCCCGCGATGTGGAACGCTACACCCTTCCCTGCGTCATGAACACCGCCGACATCTCCCAGGGCAGCAGCGGCGGTGCCCTGCTGAATGTATACGGCCAAGTGATCGCCGTCACCTCCGGCGCCTATACATACGGCAACAACATGTATCTGGCGGTTCCCGTGGACCCCGCTATGAAGGCGGACCTGACGGCCCCGGGCAAGTCCCTGGCGGAAGTGGCTAAGCTGGAGGCCAAGGACAGCAAATAAAAGCAAGGAGGACGTCCCGGTGAACGTCCTCCTTTTCTATGGTCTCTATTGTCAATGGCTCAGGATAAACTGTTTCAGTTCCTCCGCGGTTTGGACCACTGCCACAGCACCGGCTTCCGCTAGTTCGCCGGGGGCAGCGTAGCCGAAGAACTCCACGCCCACGCAGTCGATGCCGCATTCCTTGGCGCCCAGCACGTCGAATTTCCGGTCTCCCACCATCAAAATGGCGGGTTTGTCCGCCTCTGTCAGCCCCAAGCGCCGCATGGTCTCCCGGATCACGTCCACCTTTTCCCAGTCTCCCACCGGGGGACTGCCGGTGATGACCTCCATACTGGGGGCGAAGCCAAACTTTTCGCAGATGGGTACGCACATTTCCTCCGGCTTGGAGGAGGCCAGCGCCAGCACATAGCCCTGCTCCTTCAATCGTGCACACAACTCCGGCATCCCAGGGGCGGCGGCGTTCTCAAATTTTCCGATGGGGGCATACCGCTCCCGGAACAGCTCGATGCCCCGGATGGCCTGCTCCTCCGTAAAGCCGCAGTAGCGGGCAAAGGAATCCTGCAGGGGCGGTCCGATGAATTTGACCAGCGTGTCCTCCTCCGGTGCCTGGACCCCCATCTTCTCAAAGGCATACCGCAGACAGTTGAAGATTCCCTCTTTGGAATCCGTCAGCGTGCCGTCCAGATCAAAAAAAATGTAGCGATACATACTCAGTCCACCCTTTCGGCAAGAATTTTATCATCATTTTTCCCACTCCGCAAGTAGCAATTCGCAGTCTATTGACCCCTGCACCCCGCCGTGGTAAACTCTCTCCAAACAACAAGAACACGGAGGTGCACCATGGCGCTTCAACACAAGCGGGCAACCATAGAGGACCTGGCACTCCTGGTGGAAACCCGCATGGAGGTCCTGCGGGCGGCCAACCGGCTGGACGCTTCCGCAGACATGACGCAGGTGGAACGGGAGACCCGGGCCTATTACCGGTCCGCCCTGGCGGACGGCACCCACACGGCATACCTGGTCTTTGACGGAGAGGTCTTCGTGGGCGCCGGCGGTATCAGCTACTATTCCGTCATGCCCACCTGCCACAATCCCACCGGCCAAAAGGCCTATATCATGAACATGTACACCCGCCCGGCCTACCGCAGGCAGGGCATTGCCATGAGGACCCTGGACCTGCTGGTGCAGGATGCCAGAAGCCGGGGCGTCCACGCCATCTCCCTGGAGGCCACGGATATGGGCAGGCCCCTGTACGAAACATGCGGCTTCGTTCCGATGGTGTCTGAAATGGAGCTTCCGGAAGCATGAAAAATACAAGGAGGACGCCCTGACGGGCGCCCTCCTTGGCGCGTTCTATGGAACATTCTCTTTACTGGGGCATGGTCTGGACCACGCCGCGGCCGCAGTCCACACTGACCATGATGCCGTCGGTGAGGCGGCGGGTGGCGTCCACGGCGCCGATGATGACCGGCTTGTCCAGGGCCAGACCGATGGTGGCGGTGTGGCACTCGGCGCTGCTCTCCTCCGTGATGACGGCGGCGGCCTGCCGGATGTAGGGCAGCATGCCGTTGGTGGTGTAGGGCACCACCAGCACGTCGCCCTCCCGGAACTTCTCCGCCACCTCCTCTGCCGTCCGGCAGATGCACAGGCGGCCGCTGGCCTTCTTGCCGCCGATGCCGGTGGCATTGATGAGGGAACCTCCCACCTGCTGGACCCGGATCATGTTGGTGGTGCCGGCCACGCCCACGGGTACGCCGGCGGTGACCACTACCAGATCTCCTGTCTTGACGATGCCGGCCTTCTCCGCGGCCTCCACGGCGAATTCCACCAGCTCGTCTGTGCTGCTGGCGTAGGGCATCATGACGGCCTCCACGCCCCAGTAGAGGCTCATCTGGCGGCGGACCTGCTGGTCCAACAGCAGCGCCACCACATGGGTCTGGGGGCGGAAGCGGCTGACCATCTGAGCGGTGACGCCCCGCTGGCTCACGGTCAGGATGGCGTCTGCACCGATGTCCATGGCGGTGGTGCAGGCGGCGTGGGCCATGGCGGCAGTGATGGACAACCGCTCCTTGCTGGAGACCTGCAGGGGCCGTCCCCGCTCGATGTTGGCCTCAGTGCGGCGGGCGATGGCGTCCATGGTGTGGACCGCCTCCACGGGATACTGGCCCGCGGCGGTCTCGCCGGAGAGCATGATGGCGGAGGTGCCGTCATAGATGGCGTTGGCCACGTCGGTGATCTCCGCCCGGGTGGGCCGGGGATTCTCCATCATGGAATCCAGCATCTGGGTGGCGGTGATAACCGGCTTGCCGCAGGCCACGCACCGGGCGATCATGTCCTTTTGGATGACGGGGATCTCCGTGAAGTCGATCTCCACGCCCATGTCGCCCCGGGCCACCATGATGCCGTCCGCCACAGCCAGGATATCCGGCAGGTTGCTGACACCCTCCCGGTTCTCGATCTTGGCGATGATGCGGATGTGGGAGTTGTGCTGGTCCAGAATCTGCCGCAGCTCCCGCACGTCGGCGGCGGTGCGCACGAAGCTGGCGGCGATATAGTCAAAGCCCTGCTCGATGCCGAAGAGGATGTCCTCCCGGTCCCGCTGGCTCACATAGGGCATGGACAGCCGGGCGTCCGGAATGTTGACGCCCTTGTTGTTTTTCATGACGCCGCCGTTGAGGACCCGGCACCGGATGGTGGTGGGGGTGGTCTCCAGCACGGTCATGCTGACCAGGCCGTCGTCCAGCAGGATGCTGTCTCCGGCCTTCACATCTCCCGGCAGGTCGCTGTATGTGATGGAGCAGCGAGTCTCGTCTCCCTCCACATCGGCGGTACAAAGGGTAAACTCTGAGCCTTCCTTCAGTTCCACGGATCCGTTTTTAAAGGTCTTCAACCGGACCTCGGGACCCTTGGTGTCCAGCATGGCGGCCACGGGCAGGTCCAGTTCCTCCCGCAGGGCCTTCAGCTGGTCCAGCCGGGCCTTGTGCCCGGCGTGGTCCCCGTGGGAAAAGTTGAACCGGGCCACATTCATGCCCGCCAGCAGCATCTCCCGCAGGACGCCTTCCCTGTCGGTGGCGGGGCCCAGGGTACAGACGATCTTGGTCTTTCTCATATCTGTTCCACCTTTCTGTAAGGTAATCGTTTTACTGACGTTGTGAATGATATCACACTTTTCCGCCGGAGGGAAGAAAAATGTTTGTAAAATCCGAAAAAGCGCGAAGAGGGCGTTCCGCTCCTCTTCGCGCTCCATGTTTTACAGTTTGCCCGCTTTCGCGGAGAATTTTCAGAGTCCCAGCTTGGCCTTCAGGGCGGCGATCATCTCCTGATACTCGCCGTCGGTGAGGTGAACGGGCTCGGGATTGGTGATCTGGAAGTTGCCGCCGAACTCAAAGCCGCCCTCGTACTTGGGGACGATGTGGAAGTGCAGGTGAGGATTGGCGTCACCAAAGGAGGCCAGGTTCAGCTTGGTGCAGCCCCACAGCTCCTTCACCGCGCCGGAGGCCCGGGCCAGATCGTCGGCGAAATCCGCCAGCTCCTGAGGCGCGCACTCGCACAGTTCCTTCTTGTGGTCCTTCAGCGCCAGCACGCAGCGGCCCTTGTGAGCCTGGTCTTTGAAAAGATACAGGGTGCCGGCCTTCATGTCGCCGACCTTGAACATAATGGCCTCCCGGCCCTCGTGGTGTTCGTCGCAGTAGAAGCAGCCCATGGATAAAACCCTCCGTTTTTGATCTTGTTCATACAGGGCGATCCGCCCTGTCCTTACCATACAACCAATATTGCCCTCCGTCAAGAAAAAACGTTTACCTGAAAGTCTTTTTCCCGGCTGACGCCAAACATACGGAAAGCACAGGCACACTTCTGCCCTTCTGTGCGTACCAGAAATGCAGCCGCATGCAATTTCCCCTTCTCTGCATTTTTTTGTTGCAAATTTTTCCGATAGCCTGTATACTTTTCCCATGATAGCAAGGCCCGTCCCCCGGGCCGCCGGAGAGAGCCCCCTCCGCTGTCAATCTGCATTCAAGGAGGATACATCTATGGCAAATCTGACCTTATGGGAAACCGTGAAGGAACTGAAGTCCCCCAAGTACAAGTGGGTGGACCTGACCCACGAGCTGAGCCCCGAGACCCCTCACTGGTACGGCTTCAGCCCTCTGGAGTCCAAGCTGCTGTTTGACTATGTGGAGGGCACCCCCGACGACATGATGGCCCCCATGCGCTGCTTCCAGATCAGCGTGGCCAGCCAGTACGGCACCCACGTGGACGTTCCCCGTCACTTCTGGGGCAACGGACGTCCCATGAACGAGATCACGGTGCAGGAGATGGTGTATCCCCTGGTGGTCATCGACAAGTCCAAGGAGTGCGCCGAGAATCCGGACTTCATGCTGACCATTGACGACATCAAGGCCTGGGAGGCCGAGTACGGCCAGATTCCCGAGGGCGCTTTCGTGGCCTTCCGGTCCGACTGGCACAAGAAGGCCAATCTGGACAACCCTGACGAGAACGGTGTGCCCCACTATCCCGGCTGGGACAAGGCCGCCATCCAGTGGCTGGTGGAGGAGCGGAACATCGGCGCCATCGGCCATGAGCCCGCCGACACCGACCCTGGCTTCGTCACCACAAAAGAGGGCGCCTATCCCTATCCCGGTGAGCAGTACATCCTGGAGGCCGACCGCATCCAGATCGAGGTCATGCGGAACCTGGACCAGCTGCCCCCCGTTGGCAGCCTCATCGTCTGCGCCTTCCCCAAGCTGAAGGACGGCGTAGGCTTCTCCGCCCGGTGCTTCGCCATCTGCCCCGCTGAATAATTTCTGCATCCAAGGACGGGCGCGGCAGATGGCTGCCGCGCCCGTCGATCACATATTTCATATCATTTTAGGAGGAATTACTTATGGCTCTGGAATTTGATGAACAGCTCTCCCGCCTGGAAAAGCCCGACCGGGATGACATGACCGCCAAGGAGTACGAGGTCTTCAATCAGAACGTGGAATTCATGGAGAAGAACTGGGGCTTTATCAACAACCTGTTCAAGGTCCTGCCCCTGAACGCCTCCCAGTACATCGGCTTCCTGAACTTCAAGGGCTCCCTGTTCAACCCTGAGACCTGCTACCTGAGCAATGCCGACAAGGAAATGATCGGCGTGGTGGTCTCCTCCGTCAACTGCTGCTCCTACTGCCTGACCACCCACGGCGACGCGCTGCGGGGCTACACCAAGAACCCCATTCTGGTGGACAAGCTGAGCTACAACTTCCGCTCCGTCAAGGATATGCTGACGGAGAAGCAGTACGCCCTGTGCGAGTATGCCTGGTACGTCACCAAGCACGCTGACGAGATCGGCGCTGACCAGATTGAGAAGCTCCGGGCCGTGGGCTTCAACGACCACGAGATCCTGGAGGCCGCCTATGTGGCCGGTTTCTTCAACTACACCAACCGCTGGGTCTCCACCATCGCCCCCATCGCCAACCCCGGTCATTTCAGCCACAACCGCAATTTTGACTAAGGGCGCGCCATGGCTTACGAAAAACTGTTTACCCCGGGCCGCATCGGCCCGCTGACCATCCGCAACCGGGCGGTCATGTCCCCCATGGGCACGGACTTTGCCGACACCAACGGCAATGCCAGTCCCCGGCTCATCGCCTACTACGCCGAGCGGGCCAAGGGCGGCATCGGCCTCATCATCAATGAGTACACCGGCGTGGATGACGTGGACTCCATCCCCACCCAGCACAACCTGCGGATGGCCCAGGACTATAACGTCAAGGCCGCTGAGGAGCTGACGGAAACCGTCCATATTCACGGCGCCAAGATTTTCGCCCAGCTGCACCACGGCGGTGCTACTTCCAAGAGCGCCTTCACCGGGCGCCAGAACCTGAGCCCCAGCGGCGTCCCCATGACCCCCGCCGGGGAAGTCCCCCGGGAGATGACCCTGGAGGACATCAAGCGGGTACAGGACAAGTTCATTGCCGCCGCCGTCCGCTGCAAGAAGGCGGGCTATGACGGCGTGGAGCTTCACGCCGCCCATGGGTATCTGATGACCCAGTTCCTCAGCGAATATTACAACCACCGCACCGACCAGTACGGCGGCTCTCTGGAGAACCGCTGCCGCTTTATCGACGAGGTCATCGCCGGCATCCGGGCCAAGTTAGGGAACTACCCCATCTCCGTCCGCATCTGCGGTGACGAGATGACCGACCATCCCGGCTTCTGGAATCTGGAAGGCGGGATGGCCATCGCCAAGCACTTGGAGTCCCAGGGCATCGACTGCATCAACATTTCCAACGGCAGCTCCTGGAACGGCAATGCCAACTGCGAGCCCTTCTCCTACACCCCCGGTTGGAAGAAGCATGTTGCCAAGGCCTTTAAGGAGGTCCTGTCCATCCCCGTCATCGCCACCAATACTGTCAAGGACCCGGACTTCGCCGAGCAGCTGCTGGAGGAGGGCGTCAGCGACTTTGTGGCCCTGGGCCGCAGCCAGTTCGCAGACCCGGAGTTCATGAACAAGGCCAAGGCAGGGCACCCGGAGAAAATTCGCAACTGCATCGCCTGCATGTACTGCCGGGAACGGCTGCTGGGCAATGCCATGCCCGTCCAGTGCTCTCTGAATCCCCGTCTGGGCCGGGAGTACCGCTACCGCTGGCAGGACCTGCAGAAGAACGGCGCGGGCCGTCCTGTGGTCGTCGTGGGCGGCGGCCCCGGCGGCCTGGAGTGCGCCATCATTCTGGCCAAGCGGGGCTTTGCCGTCACGCTGCTGGAAAAGGGCGGCACCCTGGGCGGCACGCTGAACATCGCCAAGCTGCCTCCCTTCAAGGCCAATATCCAGGGCACCATCGACGTGCTGGCCCTGGAGGCCCGGGAAGCAGGCGTGGACATCCGACTGAACACAGAAGCCACCCCTGAACTGGTGAAGTCCATGAACCCCGTGGGCGTGTTCCTGGCCGTGGGCGCGCCTCCCGTGGTGCCGAAGTCCATCCCCGGCATCGAAAAGGCAGTGCTGGCGGAGGACGTCATCCTGGGCAAGGCCCCTTGCGGTTCCTCCGCCATCCTGGTCGGTACCGGCCTGACGGGCCTGGAGTGCGCCGAGATGGTGCTGGAGCAGGGATGCAGGCTCACCATGGTGGAGATGAACCCCACCGTGGGCCAGGGCATCTACAATGTGGTCTTCAATGACATCATGAGCCGCATCACGCCCCATTCCCCCGAGATCCTCACCAGCCACAAGCTGACCGCCGTTACAGACGGAGGCGCAGAGGTGGCGGACCTGACCACCGGCGAGAGCAAAGCTTTCTCCGCCGACACGGTGATCCTGGCCCTGGGCACCCATGACCAGAGGGCCATGCTGGAGGCCTACGAACAGGCCGGGCTCAACACCGTTCTGGTGGGCAGCGCCGAGGTCCCCGGCCGTATCGCCGGCGCCGTCCGCGGCGGCTTTGAGAAGGCCTGGGCCTTTGAAGCGGAATAAAGCCATGAAAAATCGGAACAGCCCTTTGGCTGTTCCGATTTTTGTTATCCCTGTGTAAAAATCCCGTTCAATTTTTTCTTGCCCTGGCGTCCCGCTCCGATTATAATAGTATTGTTAAATCAAAAACAATAAGGAGGACCGCCATTGCAGAACCGTTATGACAGAATTTTCCCCGGCACCATCGCCGCCTCCATTTTGCTGATGCTCCTGGGCGTGGCGCTGGACGATCCCGCCAACATCCTGCCCGGACTGTACCACATCGTCACCATGCAGGACCTACTGATCACCGACTACGTCCACATCGCCGGTGTGGGCGCCACCCTGATCAACTCCGGCCTGGTGATGATCATTTCCATCCTCATCATCAAGCTGTCAGGGGACCCCTTTAACGGCTTCACTCTGGTGGAGATGGGCTTGATGGCGGGCTTTTCCCTGTTCGGCAAGAATGTCCTCAATATATGGCCCATCCTTCTGGGCACCTGGCTGTACGCCAAGTACCAGAAAGAGCCCTTCGCCAAGTACGCCTCAGTGGGCCTTCTGGCCACCTCCCTGGCGCCCCTGGTCAGCTACATGGCCCTGGGCAGCATCCACGCCAGCCTTCCCCTGGGCCTTCTCACCGGCATGGTGATCGGCTTTATTCTGCCCTCCCTCTCCGCCTATACATACAAGATCCAGAACGGTATGAACCTGTACAACATGGGCTTCGCCTGCGGTCTGCTGGCCATGATGATCGTCCCGGTCCTCACCGCTTTCGGCGACAAGCCGGACTCCGTGCTGTACTGGGCGGAGGGCTATAACAGGACCTTCTCCATTCTTCTGCTGGTGCTGTGCGCCATCTTTATCCTCGGCGGTCTTTTTGCCACCGGTTCTCCTGCCTGGGCCGTCTGGGCCGGCTACCGGCGGCTCCTGTCCACCACCGGCCGTGCCCCCAGTGACTACCTGCGTATGTTCGGCGCCGGTCCCGTGCTGATCAACATGGGCATCAACGGCCTGCTGGGGATGGCGTACATCCTCCTGGTAGGCGGCGATTTGAACGGTCCTACTCTGGGCGGCATTTTCACTATCATCGGCTTCTCCGCCTTCGGAAAGCACGCTTTCAACATTCTTCCCGTCATGATCGGCGTGGCCCTGGGGGCCTACGGCATGCACTACACGCCGGACTACCCCTCCCTGCAGCTGGCAGGCCTGTTCGGCACCACCCTGGCCCCCATCGCCGGCCACTTCGGCTGGCCCTTCGGCATCCTGGCCGGCTTCATCCACTCCGCCCTGGTGCTGCAGACCGGCGGCCCCGTGGCAGGGCTGAACCTATACAACAACGGCTTCTCCGGCGGTCTGATCGCCATTGTGTTGTATCCCACCATCACCGCCATCGTCCGCCACCGCCGGCCCAAGCTGCGGGACGAGGACTACTACGACCTGTTTGAGGAGAGCGCCCCCATCGATGTCTCCACCTGGCGTACCCATGTCAAGGACCACGCTCCCCGACACCCCGCCCATCCGGCAGATTCAGCATCCAACATGCCGGAGGACGAGGATCTGGAACCTGTCAGCGACGTAACTCCCAGCCGCTTTCCCCACATGATCGACGACGAGGACAGCGACAGTTTCGGTGTCCACAGTCATGTCTCCGACGAGCAGCCCCTCTGACGAAACAAAACACCCCCGGGACCGTTGGTCCCGGGGGTGTTTTGTTCAGGCATTCTTTTTTCTTGCGGAGGTCTTGCCTTCCGGACGGATCTCCCCAGCAGCCAGCAGCGCCCATTTGGTCAGAGTAGGGCCAACCAGCTCATAGACCAGGACAGAGAACAGGACGATGCTCCGCACCATGCTCCCGTCCCCGGGCAGGGACTGGGCGGTCAGGGCCATGCCCAGAGCCACACCAGCCTGGGGCAGCAGCGTGATGCCCAGATAGTTCCGGGTCTCGGGACTGCAGCCGCAGAGCGAGGCGGACCCGAAGGCTCCAAAATACTTGCCGGCGGAACGGGAGACGATATAGGCCGCGCCCAGCAGCAGAACTGCCGGATTTCTCAGGATCGTCAGGTCCAGCTCCGCGCCGCTGAGGACGAAAAACAGCACGAACAGCGGCGTGGTCCAGCCGTCCACGCGGCCCATCAGTTCCTCGGAAAAGTCGCAGATGTTGCAGAAGACCGTGCTCATCATCATGCACACCAGCAGCAGAGAAAAGCCACAGCGGACGCCGCCTATGGTAAACTCCACAGAGGAGACCGCCACCGCCAGGGCCACGCAGCCCACGGAGATGGAAAGCCGCTTGCTGCGGGAGTTGAAATACCGTTCCAGCCGGTCCAGCAGCAGCCCCATCAGAGCGCCCAGCCCCAGAGAGAGAACGATCTCCGCCAAAGGCTCCACTACCACAGACACCACGCTGACGGTACCGCTGGTGAGGGCAGAGGCCACGCCGAAGGAAACTGCGAACAGCACCAGGCCCACCGCGTCGTCAATAGCCACCACCAACAGCAGCAGCCGGGTCAGAGGGCCGTCGGCCTTATACTGCCGCACCACCATCAGCGTGGCGGCGGGGGCCGTGGCCGCCGCGATGGCGCCCAGGGTCAGGGCGGCGGCAGCGGAGATCAGCTGGGGTCTCCAGAAATGGAGGCCCAGCAGCACCGCATCCACCAGGGCCGTGGTCAGAACTGCCTGCAAAATACCGATGATGATGGCCGTCCGGCCCATCTGGCGAAGCTGCTGCAGCCGGAACTCATTGCCGATGGCAAAGGCGATGAAGCCCAGAGCTGCCTGGGAGATGAGGTTGTAGGCGGATACCTGCTCCAGGGAAGTGAACCCCAGGCCCTCCAGTCCCAGGGAACCAATGCAGAAGGGTCCCAGCAGCAATCCGGCAATCAGATAGGCGGTGACGGCGGGCAGCCCCAGCCTTTTGGCAAGACGGGACATCAGCAGGCCTGACAGCAGACAGATGGACAAGGTAAACAACGCAGACATGGCGAAGCCTCCAGAGCATACACAATTTTTGACACGAGTAAATGCGAGGATACCATATTTTTCCCTGTTGCACAAGATTCACAATTTGTGAAAACAGTCCATTTTCGCTTTTAAAATTTGTATATATCTCCAATTCCATCCATTTTGAGCCCCTGTTCAGCCCCAAAAAATCGGGGACAGTCACAGACTGTCCCCGATCTCCATATCGTTCCCGTCATACGATTCTTCGATAAAAACATGGAAACATGTTTTTATCACGGCGGCAAAGATAGCATGGAACAACATTTCCGGCGGTTTTGCCGCTTGTGCCGCACCTTGCGGCGCAAGAATCGTTTTCTTGGAAATTCGTATCAGCAGCCGGTCAGGGGATTCACGTCCCCCTCCGGCGGGACGATGCACAGGCCCATCAGCTCCCCGTCGCCGGTGTTGCCAAAGTTGTGGCGCACACCGGAGGGAATATGGACCCAGGTGCCGAATTCCAGAGGCACCTTCTCCTTGCCGATGCGGAAGTAGCCCTCGCCCTTGATGCAGAGGAACCAGTGGCACCACTCGTGGGCGTGAATGCTGCTCTCGGCGCCCGGCTCCAGGGTGAACAGCCGCATGACGTAGTCATCCCAGAAGCGGCCGTCGGGGCCAAAGACGATCTTCTTGGTGGAGTTTTCGATAAAGTGGCCTCCGGTCACTACCGGCAGGTCCCGGATATTGCCGGAATATTCGCTCATAACAGATTCTTCCCTTCCAGACTTTTTTACCAACGCGGGTCCCCCCGCTCATTTCAGCTTGCTTCGGATCTTTGCCTTCAGTTCAGGGGACAGCAGCTTCCCCGCCGCCCGCACCGGCAGGGGCGGAAGGCCGCAGAAGCGCTTCCGCACCCGGTCAAAGGGCTCCAGGGCATAGGCTGCGAAGAAGGCCGCCCGATCCGCGGGCTGCTGGATGGGCGACGCCAGCCGGGGATTCCCGGCCACGGCCCGCTCCACAGGGAATGCTTGACGGCTCAGAGGCAGCTGGTCGAAGATGTGGCTGCCGTGAGCCGTGTTGACCAGCAGCAGATTGACGCCCTTCTCCTGCTGCTCCGGCAGCTCGTCAGGCCGCAGGCCCCAGAAGTCGCCCAGGGTAAAGTCGCTGGGGCGGTTCAGATTGGTATAGGCGCAGCGGTGGCAGCTGGGCCGCAGGAACAGTGCCCGTCCAAAGGCCCGGCCGTACTCTGTGGAAAACAGGGGCGCCGTGTCCACGGTTCCGTCGTCATAGACCGTGGTAAAGTGGCTGTCCTTCCAGCCGGTGACCTTGTTGCGGAACCGCACGGCTTGCAGGCCCTTGCCTTTCCGCTGTTCAATGGACCTGGCCATGTCCTCCCACACGCCGGGAGAGGGGACGCCATGGCACACCAGATCACAGGTGGTCAGATTCTCCGGGCGGCTCCCCAGGAAGCGGTACAGGCCGTCCACCTGGCAGGGGGTACCGGAAAACAGCACCTGGCGGGTTTTCAGCGCCTCCCGGATCTCCCGGAAGGTATCCCCCAGGTCGCTCTGGACGTATTTGGCACCCCGCAGCCGCCACAGGTCCTCCTTGCGGAAGCAGGCGATGTGCCGCAGGTGCTGTTTGCCGTCCATGGCGGCGCCGTAGACTACGCCTCCGCCCTCCAGCACATACTCCGCCAGGGCGGTGAACACGCCGCCGGAGGTGGAGTCCTTCCGGATCTGTTCGTCCCGGTTCCAGGCGGCGAAGGCCGCCGGCAGGGACTTTGGTTCCCGCTCATGGAGCATGGGACACACCGCCGTGCAATGGCCGCAGCGGACGCATTTGTCCGGGTCGATAGCGGGATAGGAAAAGCCCTCCCTGTCCCGCTCCATGGTGATGGCATCTTTGGGACAACCGCCGGCGCAGGCCGTGCATCCGGTACAGGCACCGTGGTCCGCCAGGACCGGCAGATCACTCTGAACCTCCCGGGGCGCAGAGGTTTCCGCCGCATAGAGCTCGTTCTCCAGGGCGGCCCGCAGATAGGCCATGGAGGACTCCCGGGCCTCCGCCAAACGCTCCGACGCCGCGGCCCAGTCGATCTCCGCCTCCAGGTCCGCCGTGTCGCCCTTGCCGATGATGCGGTCTGTCAGGCCCAGGCGGCTGAGGATGCTGAAGGTCCGGGACCGCTCCGGCGCCGCCAGCTCACTGGGGGCAACCGACGTGAAAAAGGGCTTCTGGAACTGGACGGAGAACACGGTTCCGTGGAAGGAATTGGTGCAGACGTAGCTGGCGTTTTGGAACAGGGCCAGGAACTCCGCCGGGCCCGCGTCCAGAACGCACCGGGCCTTGGGGTGGACCTTCCGGCGGATGCCGCACAGCTGGACCACCGGCAGGCCGGTCCGGTCCGCCAGCTGACGGATATAGGGTTCCAGGGCGCCGGGCTTGTTGATGCAGTAGCAGAGAATATACCCCTGAAGAGTATTCTTTTCGGTCCTGGGATACCCCTGTGGGGTATTTGCCATGGTGCTCCACTGCTCTGCTGTCAGCAGCAGGGTGGGGTCCAGCACCACCGGGAAGTCCTTCCCGGTGATCTCCCGCAAAATCTCCCGCCCCTGGGTCTCCCGGGCGGACACATGAGAGAAGTCCGCCAGATATCCCCGCAGCTCCGCCTCCATCTCCTCCGGGATTTTGGGGATGCCGAAGGAAGGAGCGTAGGCGATCTTTCGCCGGTCTGAAAAGGCCCCGAAAAACACCGGGTCGAAATGGCCGTCCGGGAAGATCTTCGGGTTCCAGATCTGGTCGCTGCCGGAGAGGATCAGGTCGTAGGGCAGCTCCGCATGGCGCAGCTCCTCCAGGCTCTCAAAACGATGGCCGGAGATGCGCAGGTGGTCTCTGGAAAACTGTTCAAACCGCTGGTAGCGGGTCTCCAGAGCCTTGTAGTGGAGAGCCGTGTGGGTATCCGCGGCCAGGCTGCCCAGGCCCGTGGGCTTTCGAAAGAGGGCGTTATCCTGGTTGACATAATAGTCAATGATCTCGCACTCCGCACCAAGGGCCTCCACAGCCCGCTGGGTAGCCGCCGCCTGCAGCAGGGCGCCGTAATGGTGGATGTGATAAAAGGTGACAAGTCCTGTCTTCAAAAAAAGACTTCCTTTCCGTTACTTCAGGTCCATGACTACGTTTTCCGGAGTCAGCAGGTCGTCCTCCGCCACCCAGTCGGCCACGGGCACAATCTCAAACTCCGTCTCTGTGCGGCGGATGACCACCTTTTCCAGCCCCGCGTTGATGACCATGCGTCGGCACATGAGGCAAGAGGTGGCGTCGGCCAGCAGTTCACCAGTGCGGGCGTCCCGGCCTACCAGATAGATGGTGCCGCCCACCATATCCCGCCGGGAGGCAGAGATGATGGCGTTGGCCTCGGCGTGGACGCTGCGGCACAGCTCATACCGCTCCCCTCTGGGGACCTTCATGGCCTCCCGGGAGCAATAACCCATATCCACGCAGTTGGCCCGGCCCCGGGGGGCGCCGTTATAGCCGGTGGAGATGATCTCGTCGTTCTTCACAATGATGGCGCCGTAGACCCGGCGCAGGCAGGTGGCCCGCTCCAGCACGGTCTCAGCAATGTCCAGATAATAATTTTCTTTACTGATGCGCTCCATACACATTCCTCTCTCTGTATGTCATTTGTATCACACCCAGGGATTTTGGACCAGGGCGCCGCCGGACACCTGCAGACCCGCCCGGACGGCGATCATCTCCGCCGCCACGGACACCGCGATCTCCGCCGGGGTCTCCGCCCCGATGGCAAGGCCGATGGGTGCGTGGACCCGGGCATATTCCTCCGCCGTAAAACCGGCCTCCAGCAGCCGGTCCCGACAGATGGACAACTTCTTCCGGGAGCCGATGCAGCCGATGTACCTGGCACCGCTGCGGAGCGTCTTGGTCAGCACCTCGTAGTCCGCCTGATGGCCCCGGGTCATGATGACCACGTAGTCGTCCGCTGTCACGGTGACATGGCGCTCCAGCTCCCCGAAGGGGCCGCAGAAGGTCTCCTCCACGCCGGGGAACAGGGCTGGGTCCGTGAACTCCGGCCGGTCATCATAGACCACCGGGCGGAAGCCCAGGGGGACCAGGGTCCTGGCCAGGGCCTGGGACACATGGCCGCCGCCGAAGAGATACACCCGCCCGGCCTTCACCATGGGCAGGGCGAACCAGCCGTCCCTCCAGACCGCCTTGTTCTGCAGCAGGTCCTCCGGGAACAGCCGCTCATCATGGAAGCCGGCGCGTCCCACCAGGGCCATGAAGGTGACAGTCTCGCCCTCCAGCCGCCGCATCAGCCAGCGGTCCGTGTTTTGACGGCAGGCCTCCAGCAAATCCCGCAGCAGAGCCAAAACCGTTTCATCCGCCGGGGAGAGATACTGGAAATGGAGGGTCACGTCGCCGCCGCAGACCATGCCCAAACTGGCGGCGTCTCCCTGAACGAAGCGGAAATGCCGCAGGGCGTTCTCTCCCCGGGCCACCAGCTCCTTCGCCAGATTGGTGGCTTCAAATTCCACATTGCCGCCGCCCACGGTGCCCGTGGCGGTGCCGTCCGCAAAGACCGCCAGCAGGGCGCCGGCGCCCCGGGGTGTGGAACCGCTGGCCTCCACCACGCTGACCAGCTCCGCGCCGGTGCCGCTCTCCAGCTTTCGCAGGAGTTTTTCGATCAAATCACCCATGGGCAGTCCTCCTTTTTGGTATTGTAATATTGTAACACAGAATCCGAGCAGTGGAAAGTGGGTTTTCACATTCTTCACCGCCAACAAATGCTGGTCACCCCGGAAATTTTCACAGTTTTTTGAAGAATCTTCCCCCGCCATATCGTATCATGGATATCAGCCGGTGAGAGGAGGTGGCGGTGTGCCGTGAGTGTCATGACAAAGGACCAGTTTTCAGACCTGGTGGTCCGGTATGAACGGCTGGTCTATACCATCTGCTTCCAGCTGGTGCGGGACGCCGCCGCGGCGGAGGACCTGACCCAGGAGACCTTCCTCTCCGCCTACCTCCACCGGGAGACCATCCCCAAGAACTATGAGCGGCAGTGGCTGGGCCGCATCGCCGCCAACAAGGCCAAGGACCACCTGCAAAGTGCCTGGAACCGGCGGACCATTCTGCCGGGAGACGAGGGGATGCCCCCGGGCCTGTCTCCGCCCGCCGAGGAGCTGGTGCTGGAACGAGCCGGGACCGACGCCATTCGGGCGGCCATCAGAGAATTGAAGGAACCCTACCGTCCGGTGTGCAGGTTATGCCTGTTGGAGGAAAAATCCCCGGAGGAGGCCGCCCTGGCCCTGGGCAGGCCGGTCAAAACCATACATACGCAGCTGGCCAGAGGAAAACGGCTGCTGCGGGAACGCTTGGAGAGGAGTGAGACACATGGACATCTTTCGACATGACGGGCACCTGACGGACGAGGCGCTGGCGGCGCTGGCGGCCGGGGAGCCTTTGGACGAGGCCGCCCGGTTGGAGATGGCGGAGCACCTGGCCTTCTGCGACCTGTGTCTCCAGCGGTACACGGACGCTCTGGCGGGCACGGAGTTGCTGGTCCCGGAGCGGTCCTGCCGGGAGAGCCTGTGGCGGCGGGTCCGGACCCGGGCGGCACGGCTGTTCCTGAACCGGTACGCTGCGGCGGCAGCCGCCGTGACTCTGGCCCTGACCATGCTGTGGGGCAGCGTCGGTGTGACGCTGCCGGAGCGGGAGCCTCTGCCGGAGGACCGGCCCACAGTCTCCGACGGGTTGCGGAAATGGAACGAATCCCTGGACAGCGCCATGTCCGGGCTGAACGATTTTTTTGACGGGCTGGGCCAGCGGACCCCGCCCGCGCAAGGAGGTAACTGATATGAAACCGAAACACGGAATTTTGCTGTTTCTCTGTGCCTGCATTCCCGGCTGCGGTGAGATGTACCAGGGCTACATGAAACGTGGGATGTCCATCCTGACCATCTTCTGCGCCATCTTCGCCCTGGCTGTCCTGCTGGAAGCCGGTGCGCTGACGGTATTGATGCTGCCGGTGTGGCTGTTCTCCTTCTTTGACAGCTACAACCTGCGGACCCAGCTTGAGGTGGGCACCGCCGAGCCGGACGCCTATCTGTTCGGTCTCAGCGACATGGATAGCCAGCGGATGAGCGACCTGCTGCAGAAGCGCCACAGCCTGGTGGGCTGGGGACTGGTGATCCTGGGCGTCTGGATCTTCTACGCCACCGTAGCGGACTGGATGGTGGACTTCCTGTGGCAGTTCTTTGACGCTTGGTGGATCAACCGAATTCTGGTCTACGACGTGCCCCGGCTGGCAGTGACCGTGGGCATCATCGCCCTGGGCGTGTGGTTCATCCGGGGGCCCAAGAAGGCAAAGGCAGAGGATATTCCGGCTTTCACGCCGCCTGAGGAGCCTGTAGGCGGAGATGCCGCAGAGGCAGAGGCCGCAGCGGAGGAGCAGGAGGACGGCCATGGAGACGAATGAGTGGACTGTACCTGAGCGGCAGTGCCGGGTGGGGACCTTCACCCTGGGCATTGTGCTGGTGGCCGCCGGAGTGCTGATGCTGGTGTCCATGTTCTGGCCCCAATTGAATTTGGAGTGGGCGCTGAAATGCTCCCCCCTCATCCTCATTGGCCTGGGTGTGGAAACGCTGATCGCCGCAAAGGGCGGCGGGAAAGTGAAATACGACTGGGTGGGGATGCTGCTGTGCTTTATCCTGGTGTGCGCGGCGCTGTGCCTCTACGCCATGGCGTGGTGGATGCTCTATCATCCCGAGTGGTGCTGGTGAACATTTGCAAAAAAGTTGGACTGCCGCTGGCAGTCCAACTTTTTTCTTTATTTCGCCTGCCGCATGGACAAGCTGATGCGTTTTTTCTTCTCGTCCACCTCCAGGACAACGACCTTCACCACATCGCCTACAGAGACCACCTCCGAGGGGTGCTTGATGAACTTGTCAGCCACCTGGGAGATGTGGACCAGGCCATCCTGATGAACGCCGATGTCCACAAATACGCCGAAGTCGATGACGTTGCGGACGGTGCCGGTGAGCACCATTCCCGGCTTCAGGTCCTTCATCTCCAGCACATCGGTGCGGAGGATGGGGGCGGGCAGGTCGTCCCGGATATCCCGGCCGGGCTTCAGCAGCTCGGCCACCACGTCCCGCAGGGTGGGCACGCCCACGCCGATGGCTTCCGCGGCTCTTTCCTCGCCGTGGACCTTCACCTGGGCGGGCAGGTCCGCCAGCTTCCCTGCCTTCACATCCGCCAGGGTATGGCCCGTCAGCTCCAGCAGCTGCTTGGCGGCATCATAGCTCTCCGGGTGGACGGCGGTGTTATCCAGCACAGACTTGCTCTCCGGCACCCGCAGGAAGCCCGCGCATTGCTGGAAGGCCTTGGGGCCCAGCTTGGGCACCTTTTTGAGCTGCGCCCGTGAGGTGAAGGGGCCATTCTCCTCACGGTAGGCCACCACGTTCTTTGCCGTGGTGCCGTTCAGGCCCGAGACCCGCTGCAGCAGGGCCGGGGAGGCTGTGTTCACATCCACGCCCACAGCGTTGACGCAGTCCTCCACCACACCGTTCAGGGCCTCGTCCAGCCGCTTGGGGGGCATATCGTGCTGGTACTGCCCCACGCCGATGGCCTTGGGGTCGATCTTCACCAGCTCCGCCAGGGGGTCCTGGAGCCGCCGGGCGATGGAGACCGCCGAGCGGAGGTTCACGTCGTACTGGGGAAACTCCTCCGCCGCCAGCTTGCTGGCGGAATAGACAGAGGCCCCCGCCTCGGAGACGATCATATAGCTGACATGGGCACCGGCGGCGTTCACCTGCCGGATCAGCTCCACCGCCATCTGCTCGGTCTCCCGGCTGGCGGTGCCGTTGCCGATGGCAATGTGTTCCACGCCATACTTGCGAATGAGCTTGGACAGGGCCGCGATGGCCTCGTTCTTCTGGCGCTCGCCGTAGGTGGGGTACACCACGGCGGTGTCCAGCACCTTTCCGGTGCCGTCCACTACCGCCACCTTGCAGCCCATGCGATAGCCGGGGTCCAGGCCCATGGTGACCTTGCCCTTGACGGGGGGCTGCATCAGCAGGGGCCGCAGGTTCAGGGCGAACTGGCCGATGGCGCCCTCGCTGGCGGTATCGGTAAGAGCAGACCGGGCCTCCCGCTCCAGGGAGGGGAACAGCAGGCGGTCATAGGCGTCCTCGGCAGCGGTCTTGACGAACTCCATGGCCCGGCTTCCGGGAATGACCACATGGCGGCGGACCGTCCGCAGTGCCAGGTCCCGGTCCAGCTCAATGGAGACCTTCAGCTTTTCCTCCTTCTCTCCCCGGTTGATGGCCAGGATCTGGTGGCCCTGGAGCCGGGAGAGGGCCTGGGCGAAGTCATAGTACAGGCGGTAGACGGTGTCCTCGTCGGTGGCAGCGGCGCTGCGGAGCACGCCGTTTTTCATCAGCAGCTCCCGGAGCTTTTTCCGCAGGTCCGCATCGTCGCTGATCTGCTCGGCAATGATGTCGGAAGCCCCTGCCAGGGCGTCCTCCGCCGTCTCGACGCCTTTTTCAGCGTCTACATACTTGGCCGCCTCGGTCATAGGGTCCGGGCAGTCGGGGGCCTGGGCGAACAGGAGCTGGGCCAGAGGTTCCAGGCCATTCTCCTTGGCCACAGTTGCACGGGTGCGGCGCTTCTGCTTATAGGGGCGGTACAGGTCCTCCACCTCCGCCAGGGTCTGGGCAGCGTCGATGGCGGCGGACAGCTCCTCCGTCAGCTTCCCCTGCTCCTCAATGGATTTTTTCACCGCTTCCCGGCGTTCCTGAAGGCCCCGGAGGTAGTTGAGGCGCTCTTCCAGGGTACGGAGGGAGGTGTCGTCCATGGCGCCGTGGAGTTCCTTGCGGTAGCGGGCGATGAAGGGGATGGTGTTGCCCTCGTCCAGTAGCTGGACTACGTTGGCCACGTGCTGCGGCTGCTTGTTCAGTTCCTTCGCCAGTTGTTCGATCATGGGGTCCATAAGTCGTTCCTTTCAATTCCAAAAGCTGTTGGCGATCTCCGTCAGGGCCGGGTGGCCGCTGTACAGGTCCAAATCCACAAAAAAGTCGGTGAAAAACCGCTCGGCATCGCCCCGCATGGCTGCCAGGACGCGGAAGGACGCCTCCTTCAGGCTGCACTAGCGGTCCGAGAGAGCGGCGCAGCGAAGGGCCGTCTCCTTCAACCGGGGGTCTCCGCTGCCCCGCAGCACCACCAGAGCCGCCCGCAGCTCCCTGTGGTACCGTTCCGGCTCCGCCAGCCAGCGGCCCAGGTCGACCTCCGTGGGATATCCGATGTCCGCCGCCGTCACCAGGGCGTATTCCTTTACAGTGGGATATCCCGCCCCGGCGGCGCGGTATTCGGTAGGCCATTCCCGGTCCGCCAGACGGCCCACCGGCCATTCCGGCCGGGCCTTGGAGTGCTGGCCGGGCCGCTCCGGCAGCCACTTGGCCGGCAGCTCCGCCGCCGGGACGGTGGAGGGGCCGAAGCCCGCCTTGTCCCGCACCGCGGTGCGGGGCAGCTTTCCCGGTTCCATCTCATAGTATTCCAGGGGCAGGATCGTGAGGCAGGGCACCGTCCGGCCCAGCCGGGCGGCGGCAGTGGCCTTGTGGTGGCCGTCCAGCAGCAGGTTCAGCCCCTGCTGGATGTGGAGGGCGACGGCCCGGGGCAGCGGGCCATCCTGTTGGAGCCGGTCCTCGTAGTACGCTTCCCGTTCCGGGTCGAACCGGGAGCGGCGCTGGGTGGAGTACAGAAACACCGGGGCGCTGTCTGGGTATTCCCATTCGTAGTCGTCCGACAGCCCCGCCTGCTCTGTGGCAGGCGCCTACGTCCATACGTCGGGCACATCCCAGAAGAACCGCCCGCCGCCGTCGGCGGGATAAACGTCTCCGTCCGCGATGACATTCAGCCCCGGTCCTCCCACCGCAGTGCGCCGGTACCGTCCACCCACACCAGCCGGGCGTCCCGGCACGAGGGGAGCTTACCTGTATGCAATTTGTTGGGGAGAAACCGTACCCGCTCCCGGGCCTGCCGCGGAAATCTCATATCACATCTCCTGGAAAAAGGGCAAGGGCGTAGCCCCTGCCCTGCTTTTCCTTTACTTATGATAGAGCTTCTTCGTCTCGTACCTCGGCTCACAGCTGACGTGGATGCCCAGCTTTTTCAGCAACTTCTCATCCACCTCGCTGAGGACCACCGTGAAGTGGGCGTCGCAGCCCCGGAGCTTGGGCAGCTGCTGCTGGGCCAGCTCCGCCAGGGGGTTGGTCAGGGCCGAAATGGTCAGGGCCATCAGCACCTCGTCGGTGTGGAGGCGGGGGTTCCGATGGCCGAGATACCGGGTCTTGAGATTGCAGACCGGCTCCAGCACTTGGGCGGAAATCAGCTCAAACTGGTCCGCGATGCCGCCCATAGCCTTCAAGGCATTCAGCAGCAACGCCGAGGCGGCGCCCAGGGTATCGGAGGTCTTTCCCGTGACCACCCGGCCGTCGGGCAAGACCATAGCGCCGGCGGGGCCGCCGGTGGCCTCGGCCTTCACCAGGGCGGCGGATACCGCGGGGCAGATCTCCGGGGTCACGTCCGCCTGCTGCATCACCAGCTCCAGCTTCCGCACCGGCTCATCGTCGCACTTGCCCTGGAGCTTCTCCACACAGGCGGTGTAGTACCGCCGCAGGATCTCCATACGGGAGGCGGCGCAGCAGACATCGTCATCCACGATGCAGTTGCCCGCCATGTTGACGCCCATGTCCGTGGGAGACTTATAGGGGGATTCTCCCTGGATCTTTTTAAAGATGGCGTTGAGCACCGGGAAGATTTCCACGTCCCGGTTGTAGTTGACGGCAGTCTTGCCATAGGCCTCCAGGTGGAAGGGGTCGATCATGTTCACGTCGTCCAGGTCCGCCGTGGCGGCCTCGTAGGCCAGGTTCACCGGATGCTTCAGGGGCAAGTTCCAGATAGGGAATGTCTCGAACTTGGCGTAGCCGGAGGAGATGCCCCGCTTGTAGTCGTGGTAGAGCTGGCTGAGACAGGTGGCCATTTTGCCGCTGCCGGGGCCGGGAGCCGTCACCACCACCAGGGAGTGGGTGGTCTCGATATAGTCGTTTTTGCCCAGTCCCTCGTCGCTGACAATGTGCTTCACGTCGGAGGGGTACCCGGCGATGGGATAGTGGCGGTAGCAGCGGATACCCAGGGCGGTGAGCCGCTTCAAGAAGGCGTCTGCCGCGGGCTGGCCGTTATAGCGGGTCAGCACCACGCTGCCCACATACAGGTCCATGCCCCGGAAGATGTCGATGAGCCGCAGCACGTCCTCGTCGTAGGTGATGCCCAGGTCTCCCCGGACCTTATTTTTCTCAATGTCCGCCGCGTTGATGGCAACGACGATCTCCACATCGTCCTTCAGCTGCTGCAGCATCCGGATCTTGCTGTCCGGCTCAAAGCCCGGCAGCACCCGGGAAGCGTGGAAATCATCGAAGAGCTTGCCGCCGAACTCCAGATACAGTTTTCCTCCGAACTGGGCAATACGGCGCTTGATCTGCTCCGACTGGGTGGTGAGGTACTTTTGATTGTCAAATCCGATGGTTGCCATAGAAAAGCTCCCCTTCTCTCTTTCTTTCGGAAGCAGTATATCACAGCTTGTCTTTTTTGGAAAGCAGAAAGATCAAAGAAAAAAGGTCGACCTATTAGAGAAATTTATCATGGATATTACAAGTTTGTTCTTTACTTATAAGAATTCTCCCGATATAATAGCTTAGGTTGGGGTTTTATGGCCCCATTACAAAAGTAAACTAAAACCGGGAGGTTTTTTGATTATGTCGAATTGCGCCATTGTAGGCATCAACTGGGGCGACGAGGGCAAGGGCCGCATGGTGGACCTGCTGACAAGCGACTATGATGTGGTCGTCCGCTATCAGGGCGGCGGCAACGCCGGTCACACCGTCGTCAACGAGAAGGGCAAGTTTGCCCTGCACCTGCTGCCCTCCGGCATTTTCCGGGACGGCGTGGTGAACGTTCTGGGCAACGGCGTGGCTCTGGACTGCGAGAACCTGTGGACCGAGATGCAGGATGTGATCTCCAAGGGCGTGGCCATCACCCCCGAGAATCTGAAGATCAGCGACCGGGCCTCCCTGCTGCTGCCCTGGCACCGGGACCTGGACGGTCTGGAGGAGGCCCGCCTGGCGGACAAGAAGTACGGCTCCACCAAGCAGGGCATCGCTCCCTTCTACTCCGACAAGTATCAGAAGAAGACCGTCATGGCGGGCGAGCTGCTGTATCCCGAGAAGCTGTGGGAGCACCTGGAGGGCATCCTGGAGTGGAAGAACCTGACGTTGGAGCGAGTCTACGGCGCCAAGCCCTACACCATGGACGACCTGAAGGCCTGGGTGGCCGACTTCGGCGAGAAGATCAAGCCTTTCATCTGCGACACCGGCGCCTTCCTGCGGCAGGCCAACAAGGAGGGCAAGAGCATCCTGTTCGAGGCCCAGCTGGGCTCCCTCCGGGACCTGGACTACGGCATCTATCCCATGACCACCTCCTCCAACCCCATCGCCGCCTACGCCCCCGTTGGCTCCGGCTATCCCGAGGCCAAGATCGACAAGGTGGTGGGCGTGGTGAAGGCCTACTCCTCCTGCGTGGGCGAGGGTCCCTTTACCTGCGAATGGTTCGGTGAAGAAGCCGAGAAGCTCCGCGAAGCCGGCGGCGAGTACGGTGCCAAGACCGGACGCCCCCGCCGGGTGGGTCCCATCGACATCGTGGCCACCCGCTACGGCATCCAGTGCCAGGGCGCTACCGACATCGCCCTGACCAAGCTGGACGTGCTGAGCTATCTGGACGAGATCCCCATCTGCGCCCGCTATGAGCTGAACGGCGAGCAGATCGACTACTTCCCCTTCCCTGCCGTTCTGCCCGACGCCAAGCCCATCATGACCTCCATGCCCGGCTGGAAGTGCGACATCTCCGGCGTCCGCAAGTGGGAGGACCTGCCCGAGGCCGCCCGGAACTATGTGGAGTATGTGGAGCAGCAGATCGGCTGCCGTATCACCTACGTGTCCGTGGGTCCCGAGCGCGACTCCATCATCATTCGATAAAGAACCACCGCAAGAGGAGACAGCCGTCTCCTCTTGCGCCGTCTCATAACAAAACGAAGAAAGGTTGACCTTGCTATGTCCAAAGACCGCTATGAATCCCCTCTGGCGTCCCGGTACGCCTCCCAGTTCATGCTGCACCTGTTCTCCGCTGATATGCGCATCCAGACCTGGCGCCGCCTGTGGGTGGCCCTGGCCCGGGCGGAGCACAATCTGGGCCTGCCTGTCACCGCCGAGCAGGTGGCGGAGCTGGAAGCCCATCTGACTGACATCGATTATGACATGGCCGCCGCGCGGGAGAAGGAAGTCCGCCACGACGTCATGGCCCATGTGTACACCTACGGCAAAGTGGCCCCCTCCGCCGCCGGCATCATCCACCTGGGCGCCACTTCCTGCTACGTCACCGACAACGCCGACCTCATCATCTACCGGGAGGGCCTGCGGTATCTGCGGGGCGAGCTGATCGCCGTGCTGGCTAACCTCTCCAAGTTCGCCGAGACCTACAAGGCTACCCCCACCCTGGGCTACACCCACTATCAGCCCGCCCAGCTGGTGACCGTGGGCAAGCGGACTACTCTCTGGATGCAGGATCTGCTGGCCGACCTGGAGGAGCTGGACTTCGTGCTGGAGAACATGAAGTTCCTGGGCTGCCGGGGCACCACCGGCACCGAGGCCAGCTTCATGGACCTGTTTGAGGGCGACGGCGCCAAGATTGACGAAATGAACCGCCAGATCAGCGCCGAGTTCGGCTTTGACAAGTGCTTCCCCGTCTGCGGCCAGACCTATCCCCGCAAGGTGGACAGCCGCATCCTGAACTGCCTTTCCTCCATTGCCCAGAGCTGCTACCGGATGGCAAACGACATCCGCCTGCTCCAGCATGACCGCCAGGTGGAGGAGCCCTTCGAGAAGAACCAGATCGGCTCCAGTGCCATGGCCTACAAGCGGAATCCCATGCGGTCCGAGCGCATCTGCTCCCTGAGCCGCTATCTCATGGCCGACGCCATGAACGCCCCCATGACCGCCTCCGTCCAGTGGCTGGAGCGGACTCTGGACGACTCCGCCAACCGCCGTATCTCCATGCCTGAGGGCTTCCTGTGCGCCGACGCCATTCTGCGTCTGGCCCAGAACGTCACCGACGGCCTGCATGTCAATGAAAAAGTGGTGGACGCCACCGTGCGGGAGTACCTGCCCTTCATCGCCACGGAAAACCTGATGATGGAGGCCGTGAAGCGGGGCGGCAACCGCCAGGAACTCCACGAGATCATCCGCACCTGCTCTATGGCCGCCACGGCCAAGATGAAGGAGGGCGAGAAGTGCGACCTCCTGAGCCGTCTGGCCGCCGAGCCCGCCTTCGGCATGACCGAAGCGGAGATGGAGGCCGTCCTGACTCCCAGCGCCTACATCGGCCGCTGCCCGGAGCAGGTGGACGCCTTCCTGGCCCAGGTAGAGCCTTTGCTGAGCCAGGCCAGCGAAGAAAAGCCCGAGATCAACCTGTAACTTCATATTCCAGAGCCGGGACCGCTGACGCGGCCCCGGCTTTTGCATTTCTGCCCCCGCTCCCGCATACCTTGTCTATATCGGAAGCAGGGGAGGAGCAAAGGATGCTGAATGCCATCAACGAGTTATTGTGGGGCCCCGGTACCCTGGCGCTACTGCTGGGGACCGGGGTATTTCTGACCTTGCGGATGCGGCTTCTGCCCTGGCGGCGTCTGGGCTTTGCCCTGCGCTCCGCCCTGGGCCGGGAGGCCCGACAGCCGGGAAAAGACGGTGTGTCCCCCTTCTCCGCCCTGATGACGGCCCTGGCCGCCAGCATCGGCACCGGGAACATCGTGGGCGTCGCCACAGCCCTAGTGGCGGGAGGGCCCGGCGCCTTGGTGTGGATGGAGTTGTCGGCCCTGTTCGGTATGGCGACCATTTTCTCAGAAAGCCTGCTGGCGGTGCGGTATCGACGGCGGGATCGGCAGGGCCAGTGGGTGGGCGGACCGATGTATGTGCTGGAGGCCGCTTTCGGACGGCGGGCCGGCGGGGCGCTGGGCACCGTGTTTGCTCTGTTCGCCGTGGGGGCGTCCTTGGGGATCGGCAGCATGACCCAGTCCAACTCCATTGCCGGAGCGCTGGAGAGCGCCTTTGGACTGCCGGTATGGGGCGTGGGGGCCGTGACAGCGGCGCTGGCACTGGTTATTATTCTGGGAGGTATCCGCAGTATTTCCAAATTGGCCGCCGTCCTGGTGCCTGTCATGGGAGCCGTGTATCTGGCGGCGGGACTGGCGGTAATTGGCGGCAACCCGGGAAATTTGCCCGGCAGCATAGCGGAGATTTTCCGGTGTGCTTTTTCACCCCGGGCGGCGGCGGGCGGCACCGCCGGGTGGCTGGTGGCAGCCCGGTGGGGTGTGGCCCGGGGGGTGTTCTCCAATGAGGCAGGGCTGGGTTCCGCGGGCATCGCCGCCTCCGCCGCGGACAACGCGGAGCCGGTGCGGCAGGGGTACATCAGCATGACCGGGGCTTTTTTTGACACCATCGTCATCTGTACTGTTACGGGGCTTGCCATCTGCTGCTCCGGCGTACTGGGCACCGTGGACGGCGCAGGGCAGCCTGTGGACGGGGCGGCCCTGACTATTCTGGCCTTCCAGACGGTGCTGGGCCCCTGGGGCGCCCGCTTCGTATCGCTGTCCATCGCCCTGTTCGCCTTTGCCACCATCGTAGGCTGGGAGTATCAGGGGGAGGTGACCTTTACTTACCTCTCCCGTGGCCGGGGGCAACTGCTGTATCGGGTGGTGTACGCTTTGTCGGCCTTCCTGGGGGCAGGGCTGGAGCTGGGAACCGTATTCGCCTTTGCCGATATCTGCAACGCCCTGATGTGCGGGCCCAATCTGCTGTGTCTGGCGGCCATGAGCGGAGAGGTCTGCGGGGCTATCCGGGAAAAGCCTGGGAAAAAGCTGTGAATTTTTTGTGATTTGGTTGCATTTTCCCATTTTCGTGGTATCATAAGTGCTGTTCATGAAATTTTATGAAAAGGACTTGATACCATGACAAAAATCGACATCGTCTCCGGCTTCCTGGGTGCCGGCAAGACCACCCTTATCAAGAAGCTGCTGGCCGAGGCCTTCCCCGGCGAGAAGCTGGTTCTGATTGAAAACGAGTTCGGCGAGATCAGCATCGACGGCGGCTTTCTGAAGGAGTCCGGCGTCCAGATCTCCGAGATGTCCTCCGGCTGCATCTGCTGCTCCCTGGTGGGCGACTTCAACAAGGCCCTGAAGGAAGTAGCGGACCAGTTCCACCCCGACCGCATCCTCATTGAGCCCTCCGGCGTGGGCAAGCTCAGCGACGTGATCGTGGCGGTGGAGAACACCGTGGCCGACGTGCCCGAGCTGAAGCTCAACAGTTTCGTCACCGTGGCCGACGCCACCAAGGTGAAGGTCTACATGAAGAACTTCGGCGAGTTCTACAACAACCAGATCGAATCCGCCGGTACCATCGTCCTCTCCCGGACCCAGAAGCTGACCCAGGAGAAGCTGGAGGCCGCGGTCAGCATGCTGCGGGAGAAGAACCCCAACGCCGCCATTCTGACCACCCCCTGGGATGAGCTGGACGGCAAGGTGATCCTCTCCGCCATGGAGAAGGTGTCCCTGGCCGACGAGCTGCTGGCCAAGATGCGGGAGGAGCACGAGGCCGAGGAGGCTGAGCACGCCCATCACCATCATGACCACGACCACGAGGGACATGAACACCATCATCACCATGACCATGACCATGATGAAGAGGAGTGCGATGATCCCGACTGCGAGTGCCACCACCATCACCATGACGATGATGACAAGGAGGAGCATGAGCATCACCATCATCATGAGCACGAACACGAGCATGAGCATCATCATGAGCATGAACATGAACATGAGCATCATCACCATGACCATGATGAGGACGAATGCGACGATCCCAACTGCTCCTGTCATCATCACCACCATCATGCCGACGAGGTGTTCACCTCCTGGGGCAAGGAGACCCCCAAGGTCTTTGCCCAGGCTGACATTGCACGCATCCTGACCGCTCTGGACTCTGGCGAATACGGCAAGATCCTGCGGGCCAAGGGCATCGTGAACGGCCAGGACGGCGCCTGGATCGAATTTGACTACGTCCCTGAAGAGCACGAGGTCCGGGCGGGCCACCCCGACTACACCGGCCGTCTGTGCGTCATCGGTGCGGAGCTGAAAGAGGACAAGCTGGCCGAGCTGTTTGGCCTCTGATACCGGGAGGGAACAAAGGTTACAATGGCTGACATTCCTGTATATCTGATCGCCGGCTTTTTGGACGGCGGCAAGACCAATTTCATCAACGGCATCCTGGAGGACGGCTTTGCCCGCCAGGACCGGACCCTCCTGATCTGCTGCGAGGAGGGCGAGGAGGAATACAACCCCAAGGCCCTGGACAACGTGACTGTGGTCACCGTGGAGAACGAGGAGGACCTGAAGTGCTCCCAGCTGAAGGCCTGGGAAAAGCAGTACAAGCCCAAGCAGGTCCTCATCGAGTACAACGGCATGTGGCAGATGGAGCGGCTGTACCGGGATGTGCTGCCCGCCAACTGGGTGCTGTACCAGATCATGACATTCGTGCAGGCCTCCACCTTTGAGATGTATGCCAAAAACATGGGTCAGCTCATGATGGAGAAAATCACCAACGCGGACCTGCTGGTGTTCAACCGTTGTACCCCGGAGCTGCGGGACGCCCTGCGGAAGCGGAACCTCCGCATGGTGAACCGCCGGGCCGACATCTATCTGGAGATGGAGGATGGCACCAGCGAGGACTATAATAACGGCGACACCTGCCCCTTTGATCTGGACCAGGAGCTCATCGACATCCCTGACGACGATTTCGGTGTCTGGTATGTGGACGTGATGGACCATCCGGACCGGTGGGCCAGTAAAATGGTCCACATGAAGCTCATCATGTGCCACTCCAAGAAGTACCCCGGTATCCACTGCCCCGGCCGCTTCGCCATGGTGTGCTGCGAGAACGACGTACAGTTCCTGGGGCTCATTGCCAAGGGCCGGGATCTGAACCAGTACCAGAACCGGGACTGGATCGAGGTAACCGCCCGCATGGCTGTGGAAAAACACGAGGCCTATCAGGGCAAGGGGCCGGTGATGCACGTCATCTCCATCGGTCCCTGCGAGAAGCCCGCTCAGGAGGTCGTCACGTTTTGATAAAAGGGGGAACAGGCTCCCTCTTCGATACGTTTTGTATAAGAGCAGTCAAAAAGTCCCCTTCGTTTTCAAACGAAGGGGACTTTTTTCAGGAAATATGCGCGGCGGCGTTTTCAGACGCATCCACGGACAGGGGCAGGCCGTCCTTGTTCAGCAGCTGTTCCGGATAGGAGCTGATGTCACTGGTGTCCGGCAGCAGAAACAGGTCCAGCACCCGGCCGTTTTCGATGGGGCAGGTGTAGGTGATACCGCTGTTTTGGAAGGTGTAGTACGCCGCCTCCGGCGGCAGGTCTCCGCCGCAGAACACGATGACCGCTTCCCGGGAATTGCCGAAATTCCAGCTGTCCAGGGTCCCGGGCTTCAGGGAGGGCTTTCCTCCCCCGCCCCGCCAGCGGTCCCGAAAGACAGCGTCCCGGTCGTAGACACACATGCACCAGCGGCCGGTGTCATCGGTGCAGAGGGCAGCCAGATAGTCGCCCCGGCGCTCCGTCTCCACCACCCGGATGTCATTTTCCCAGCCCAGGTACCGAGCGGCATTTTGGGACAGGCCATCCAGATCGTTTTCGCTGACGGAGGTGCCGTAGTGATACCCTGCCCAGCCTGCCGCCAACAGGGTCATGACCAGCACGGCACACACCGCTCCACGCCATACCATGCGCACGTTCTTTTTCATGCTCTCCACCAACTGTCCGCCCGCCGTCCGGGGCAGCTCCTCCGCTGTTATCACATGGCCCGCCAGCAGCTCGCTGACGGTGAGGCCCAGGGCCTCGGCCAGGGGCTTCAGGCTGTCGATGGCGGGCATGCCCCGTCCGGTCTCCCAGCAGCTGACGGCCTTGTCCGTCACATGGAGCCGTTCCGCCAGCTCCGCCTGACTGTAGCCCAGTTCTTTCCGGCGGCCGGCAATCAGCGCTCCGGTGGCTTTCGCATCCATATCCTCAACTCCTTTGGGAACATCCTATCACATTCCGCCCAAAAGCGCACCCTACGTGGCGTAGGGTGCCGGAAATTTCCGGGATGCAGTCCCTTTTTCCGGGCAAATCTTGCTTTTTTTATGAAAAACCATATAATAGATATATTATGGATCTTGAAAGAAAGGACCTGTCGGTTTGAATACTTCCAAACGTCTTCCTAAAGTTCGCCTGCCGCTGTGGGCCACGCTGCTGGCGGCGGTACTGCTGGCGGGCTGCATCACGTTACTGGCCCTGTGGTGCCAGCCCAATGCCTTGCGGGTGGTACTGGCCCATTTCAAGGCGCAGCCGCCGCTGATCGTGCTGAACGCTTTGCCCATCGGCCTTCTGTTGCTGGTGTTCACCTGCCTGTTCCGCAATGTGTTTTTCGGTGCCGCCCTGGTAAATTTCAGTGTGGGCGCGCTGTCTATCGCCAACCGCATCAAGATCGAAGTGCGGGACGAGCCCGTGTTCCCCCGGGACCTGGGGCTTTTGAAGGAAGTGGGCAGCGCCATGCACAGCTACGACATCCACTTCCCCTGGGCGGCTATTGCCATGGTCGCTGTGACCACACTGCTTTTGGTTGTTCTTAGTATTTTCATAGGCTGCAAGCCATTTCCCATCGCCAGGCTCCGGGGCTGGCTGGGCAGCCTCCTGGGCGCCGCCGCCAGCTTCGCCGTACTGGTGGGGCTGATCTTCACGGTCTACGCCTCCAACGACCTGTACAACTCCTTCCGGGTATCCAACGCCTACTACATCCCCACCGTGTTCAACGAACTGGGGTTCCCCTACTGTTTTACCCACCACTTTACCACCTATCCCGTGGACAAGCCCCATGGCTTCAGCAAGGCTCAGGCGGGGGAGTGGGAGAACGGCTCCGTTGCAGATGGGCAGGGCAAGGCGGTGAACGTCATTATGGTGATGAACGAGGCCTTTTCCGACATCTCCGACCACGAGGCCTTTGCTTATGACAAGACCAATGACCCGCTGCCCAATCTCCACGCGCTACAGGCGGACTCCCATGCCCTCACCGGCCATGTGGTGGTCCCGGGCTTCGCGGGAGGCACCGCCAACACGGAATTTGACGTGCTGACGGGTATTCAGACCAATGCCCTGTCCGCTACCACCACCTCCGCCCTGCGGGTGGTGAACCGGAATCTGGACAGTCTGTTCCGGGTCTACGGCGCCGACGGCTACCGCACCTCCTTCTTCCACCCCGGGGACGACTGGTTCTATAACCGGGAGAATGTCTACCGCTGGTTTGGCGCGGAGAATACGGTCTTTGCCGACCAGATGGCGGACCTGGAGTACAAGGGCCGCTGGGTCACCGACGACTATATGGCAGGGCTCATCGAGCAGGAATTTGAGGAGACCATGGCGGCAGGAAAAAACCTGTTCCACTATACCACCACCATCCAGAACCACATGTCCTACACGGCGGACAAGTACGGCGAGGGATATGATTACCCGGCGGTGCCGCTGAAGGTCTCCGTGTCCGACCAGGTGCAGACCATGTTGGAGGTCTACATGGAGGGCGCCCGGGACGCCGACGCCATGCTGGGCCGCCTGCGGGACTACTTCGCGGAGCGGAGCGAGCCGGTGGTGCTGGTGTTCTTCGGAGACCACCTGCCCTATCTGGGCGACAACCAGCTGGGCTACCGGGAGCTGGGCTTTGTGGAGGAAGCCAACTGGTCGGAGCTGACCTCCTATGAGACCCCCTATGTGATCTGGGCCAACGACGCGGCTGTGGAGGAATTGGACTGGGAGAATGCAGCGGCCGGTCTGGACCTGCAGGAGACCGTCTCCGCCAGCTTCCTGGGGGCCGCCGTAGTGGAGCTGACGGGCCGGAAAACAGCCTGGTCCGCCTTCCTGAACAGCCTGCGGCGGGAGGCTCCCGTGGTGCAGAAGGAGACGTGTCTGCTGGCAGACGGCACTGTCACTGCGACACCGGAGCAAACGCTGACGGACAGCCTTCTGCAATGGCGCCAGTGGAGCTATTACAAGCTGAAATATCAGGAGTTTGAAGAATGAAAAGCAAGCAGATGGCCCTGTGCGGGCTGCTGACCGCCCTGGCGGTGGTCCTGATGATACTGGCGGGTGCTGTGGGCATCGGCACCTTCGCGGGGCCGGTGCTGGCTATGGCGGCGCTACTGCCGGTGTTGGAGGAGTATGGCCCTAAAGCGGCGGCTGTGACCTATGCGTCCGCAGCCATTCTGGGCCTGCTGCTGGTGCCGGAGCCGGAGCTGGCCATGGTATACGCCTCCTTCGGCTGGTATCCCATCCTGCGGCCCCGGTTGAACAGGCTGCTTCCCTCCCGTCCTCTGCGGGTCCTGGTGAAGCTGGCGCTCTCCACGGCGGTGATCCTGCTGCTGTACGGCGTCCTGCTGCGGCTGCTGGGCATGACGGCGGACCTGCTGGGGGCGTCAAGGCTGTTCAACCTGACGCTGCTGGTGTTGGGAGACGTGATCTTCCTGCTGACGGACCGGGCCCTGGAGCGGCTGGCGGTGCTGTGGCACAGGAAGCTGCGGAAACAGTTCTTTCACTGACAGGAAAAATCCTGCCTGGAGTCCAGGCAGGATTTTTTTATGGTTTTTCGTTCGTCTCGTGGAAATGCTTCCAGACGGCCTCCGCCGTGTTCCGGGGCACTACGGCGGACAACGTGTCCATGTCCGCCTCCCTGATCACCTTGATGGTACCAAAGCGCTTCCGCAGCTCCTCCCGGCGCTTGGGGCCCAGGCCGGGAATTCCATCCAGGGCGGACTTCATGGTGCTTTTCGTATGGCTTTCATGGTGGTAGGTGATGGCAAATCGGTGGGTCTCCTCCTGGATCTGTCCGATCAGGGAGAACACCGCCTGGTTGGTGACAATGCCGATTTCCCGGCCCTCCGGCGTCACCAGAGCCCGGGTCCGGTGGCGGTCGTCCTTCACCATGCCGAAGATGGGGACCGAAACGCCGAATTCCCGCGCTACCGCCAGGGCGGCCCGGGCGTGAGTCTCTCCGCCGTCGATAAGAAACACATCCGGCAGGGGCAGGAACTTCTCATCCCCGTCCGCCGCCCGCTGGAGCCTGCGGCGCAGGACCTCCTGCATGGAGGCGTAGTCATCGGGGTGGCCTTCCAGGGACTGGATGCGGAAGCGGCGGTAGGCCGATTTCAGCGGGCGGGTGCCGCTGTACACCACCATGGACGCCACGATGTCGCTCTTTCCGGTGTTGGAGATATCAAAGGATTCCATCCGCTTGGGCGGGACCGGCAGGTCCAGCAGCTTGCCCAGGAGCTCCAGGGTGTGGGCCACCCGCTCTTCCGCCGTGGTAGCACGCTCCGCCTCCTCGGCGGCGTTCCGCTGGGCCATGGCCCGCAGGTCCGCCTTTTCTCCCCGCTGGGGGACGTGGACCCAGACCTTGTGGCCCGCCCGCTTCGTCAGGACCTCCGACAGGCTGTCGCAATACCCTTCTGTCTCAAAGGGCAGCAATATCTCATGGGGCAGGATGGCCCGGGGCAGGTAATACTGGGCCGTCAGTGCAGAGAGCATCTCCGCCTCCGTCTCCTCCATGGGAGTGGCGAACAGCTCCGTCTCCCGGCCCGCCAGATTGCCGTTCTCCATGTGCAATACCGCATAGCAGCACTTGCCGGCTCCCCGGTACAGGCCCCAGATGTCCGTATCGGCGCATAGACCGGCGATGACCGTCTGCTTTTTGGAAAGGGCGGCAATGGCGTTGATGCGGTCCCGGAGCTGGGCCGCCTGCTCGAACCGCAGGGCCTCGGCCTCCGCCTCCATCTCGGCGGTCATCTCCCGCAGAAGCTGCTTGCTCTTCCCCTCCAAAAGCTGGCAGGCCTGACGGATGCGGCGGTTATACTCCTCCGCCGTCATGTCGGGACGGCAGAAGCCATCGCACCGGCCCATGTGGAAATTCAGACAGGGCCGCTCTACCCCGATGTCCCGGGGGAATTTTCGGCTGCAGGTGGGCAGCCGCAGGGCAGACAGCACGGCGTCCAGGGCCTGCCGGGTCTCGAACCGGCCGCCGAAGGGGCCGAAGTATTTGGCACCGTCGTTGGCCAACTTGTGGGTCATGGTGAAGCGGGGGTAGGTCTCCCGGGACAGACGGACAAAGGGATATCCCTTGTCATCCTTCAGCAGGATGTTGTAGCGGGGCATATGGCGCTTGATGAGGGAGTTTTCCAGCACCAGGGCCTCGAATTCGCTGGAAACAAAGATGGTGTCAAAGTGGTCCACCTGGCTCACCATCTGCCGGGTCTTGGCGGTATGGGAGGTGCTGTCCTGGAAATACTGGCTGACCCGGTTTTTCAGTTTTTTCGCCTTGCCCACATAGATGACCTTCCCGGTCTTGTCCATCATCAGATAGACGCCCGGCAGCAGGGGCAGGTCATTGGCTTTTGCTTTCAGCTCCTCTCGGGTCATGCGCATCCCTCCTTCTTATAGCATGTCCGGAAATAAAGAAGCGGCTCCGTTGGAGCCGCTTCTCAGGGTCTGTATCCGGTGTTATTCGCCGAAATTGTCGTTCACCAGGTCCACCAGGGCGGCGACAGCTTCCTTCTCATCGGTGCCGTCGGCGATCAGGGTGATGGTGGTGCCCTTCACAATGCCCAGGGACAGCACACCCAGCAGGCTCTTGGCATTGACACGGCGGTCTTCCTTTTCGACCCAGATGCCGCTCTTGAACTCGTTGGCCTTCTGGATGAAGAAGGTGGCAGGTCTGGCGTGCAGGCCTACTTCGTTGTTAACAGTGATTTCCTGAGTATACATGATACAGCTCTCCTTTTCTATACCAAGTCGATTTTAAGCAGCTTCGCATAGCAAGTCATTTTCTGATACCATCATAATACCCGCTTTTCGCCACTACGTCAACGGTGATTTTCACAAACATTTGCAGAAAACTCGTTTTCCGCTGAAATGCTTTTTGGTGGTTTAGACCACTTATGACCTATCATTCCTCCAAAGTGTCCTCTTTCCGCATAAAAATGTCCCACCGCTCTCCGCGGTGGGACAAATGCCGGAAAATCCAGCTCAATAATTCTGGGCCTTGACCTGGAAATAGGCCTGGGGGTGCTTGCACACGGGGCAGACGGCGGGAGCGCTCTCAGCGATCTCCACATGGCCGCAGTTGCGGCAGAACCACATGACCTTCTCGCCCTTTTTGAATACCTCGCCCTTCTTCAGGTTATCCAGTAGCTTCAGATACCGCTCCTCATGGGTCTTTTCGATCTTGGCTACACCCTCGAACTGGGCGGCCAGAGCCAGGAAGCCCTCTTCCTCGGCGGTGCGGGCCATATCGGCGTACATCTTGGTCCACTCCTCGTTCTCACCAGCGGCGGCAGCCACCAAGTTCTCCATGGTGGAACCAATACCATTCAGGGCCTTGAACCACAGCTTGGCGTGTTCCTTCTCATTCAGGGCTGTCTCCTGGAAGATGGCCGCTATCTGCTCGTAGCCCTCTTTCTTGGCCTTGCTGGCATAATAGTCATACTTGTTCCGGGCCTGGGATTCCCCGGCGAATGCGATCCACAGATTGGCTTCGGTCTTGCTTCCTTTCAGTTCCATAAAAATTCCCCTTTCAAAATTTGATCATTTACCCGCACAGGCGGGACAGATCCCTGTAAATGTCAGGCTGTGGCCGGTAATGGTCCAGCCATCGGTCATTGCGTCGCAGTCCAGTGCCGCGTCATAAGGCAGCACGCCATCCACCACCTGGCCGCAGCAGGCGCAGCGTAGGTGCGTGTGGGGCGCCAGCATCGCGTCGAACCGTGCCACGGGGCCGTCCAGCTGGACCAGCCGCCCCTCTGCTGCCATCTGCTGCAAATTGCGGTACACCGTACCCAAACTCAGCTTTGGCAGCTCCGGCCTGAGCGCATCATAGACCATCTGCGCCGTGGGATGCTCCCGGGAGGTCCGGACCGCCTGATAGATCCGCTCCCGCTGCTGCGAATACCGCTGTACTATCATATACGGCTCCTTAACAGTAATAATTACTATTATTAATATAGCAGACTATTGTGAAAATGCAAGTCTTTTTTCAAGTTTTTTCAAATGTTTTTTTGTGTGATTTTAATTCTTTCGGAGATAATACCCTCAGTGGACCATTCGGGTATCGCGCACGAATCCATCGTGCAAAGGAGGAAAGACTTTGAAAAGATGTTTCACACTTGTGCTGGTAGCCCTGTTGCTGGTCTCTTCCCTGACCGCCTGCGGACGGAACAACGGAAACGGTAACAACCAGAACGGCAACAATACCACCGCTGGCGACAACACCACCGGAAACAACGGCACCACCGCTCCCTCCGGCAACAACGGAGGCACCGCCAATAACGGAGCCACGAATAACGGGACTGCCAATAATGGCACCAACACCAATGACGGCCTGCTGAACGACACCGGCGATGTTCTGGAGGACATCGGGAACGGTGCCGGAGAAGCTTTGCAGGACACCGGCCGGGCGCTGACCGGCAACAACGGCACCGCCAACCGCAACGGCATGTATTAACACCTTGCAGCCAGGCAACGGGACTTCGGCAATCGCTGAGGTCCTGTTGTTTTTTTGCAGGAATCCTGTATAATCAAAGGCAGAATACAACAGAGGAGGCTCCTCCATGCCGCAGGAATTTTCCATGAACGTGATTGCCCGCATCCACAGTGATTTTGCCACCAAATTTGGTGTTCCCCGCCAGAGCGGGCTGGTGGACGCCCTGGAATCCACCATCGTGTTTGAGCCGGAATACCGCAATCCCGACGCCCTGCGAGGACTGGAGGGCTTTTCCCACCTGTGGCTGGTGTGGGTCTTTGACCAGGCGGTACGGAAGGAGTGGTCCCCTACAGTCCGGCCGCCCCGGCTGGGAGGCAACGTGCGCATGGGCGTGTTCGCTACCCGCTCTCCCTTCCGGCCCAATCCCATCGCCCTCAGCTGCGTGAGGCTGGCGGGCATGGAACGGACGGCGGACCGAGGGACTATACTGCGGGTCCGGGGCGCGGACCTGATGGACGGCACGCCAATCCTGGACATCAAGCCATACATTCCCTATGCCGACAGTCATCCGGAGGCCCTGGGGGGCTTTGCCGCCGCCCCGGCGGGAGAGGTGCTGGAGGTCATCATTCCCCAGGAACTGCTGGAGCGTGTCCCGCCAGACCGGCGGGAGGCCCTGCGGGGCGTGCTGGCCCAGGACCCCCGGCCCCACTACCAGGATGATCCGGAGCGGGCATATGGATTTGGATTTGCCGGATTGGAGGTCAAGTTCTCCGTGGACGGGGAGCGGCTAACGGTGCGGGATATCTCTGCCGAGAGGTAAGGCGGAGAGATGGCCCGCCCACCGGGCGGGGACGAGGAATTGCGCCGCTTTGCGGCGCGGGAATGCCCCCCATTTTCTTTTCGACGGCGCCGAAAAGAACACGGCCGTTCACAGTCAAAAGGAAAGGCGCTTTGGCGGCTCAACTCGACACAGATGTGTCGGGTTGACCGCAAGTACGAGAGTTGTCGTGGCCGGTGCAGCACATACTTGCAGGCTTGTACCGGTTGCGTCCCACTCAGGTTTAACCAGGGCAGTCAGCCGCCGCAAGCGGTGCTGCCAATTTGCTTTCCGGACGCTAGTCGAATGGACCAGCGTCTCTTTTCGTTGCCGCCACCTTGGTGCGCCCGGATAGCGCGTAGCGAAGCGGAACGCGCGGGGCTTGTGGCTGAGTCCTTCCGTTGAGCACCGCGAAAGCCATGCCGCACTTCCAAATACGGGGAAGCACTACCCTGTTCCCCAAGACTAAAGTGCACCCAGTACAGGCTCACAGATTACCGCCGCAATGATCACGGCGACTCCTGTTCTTCTCTTTTGGACCGCCCAGCGGCCTGTTTTCTCTTCTTCGCGAGAAGAGAAAATGGGGGGCTGGCCCTGCGGCGGAGCCGCACGTCCCCGCGCCGCAAAGCGGCGCATCCCCCGTATCCCCTTGGAGATACAAAAAGGACCCCCCCGGTGTCCGGGGAGGTCCTCTTTTCGCGGTTCTTACTTCGCGGCCTTGGCAGCCTTGATGGCCTCAATCAGCAGCGGGGTGACCTTGAACAGGTCGCCGCAGATGCCGTAGTCGGCGATCTCGAAGATGGGAGCGGTGTCGTTCTTGTTGACGGCAATGATGCACTCGGAGTCCTGCATGCCGGCCTTGTGCTGGATAGCGCCGGAGATGCCCAGAGCGACATACACCTTGGGATGGACGGTCTTACCGGTCTGGCCGACCTGATGATCGGCAGACAGCCAGCCGCTGTCGATGGTGGCACGGGAGCCGCCCACGACGCCGCCCAGGACCTCAGCCAGCTCCTCGGCCAGCTTGATGCCGCCCTCGACGTCCTTGCTGATACCACGGCCAACGGACACGATGTAGTCGGCGCCGATCAGGTCAACCAGCTTCTTGGCGGCCTTCACGACCTCCACGACCTCGGTCTTCAGGTCGGCCTCGGTCAGGGTGAAAGCGGGCTTCTCGATCACGCAGGCGTCAGCCTTGGCCTCGTCGAAAGCGTTCTTCTTCATAACGCCGGGACGCACGGTGGCCATGCAGGGACGGAAGCGGGGGCAGATGATGGTAGCCATCAGATGGCCGCCGAAAGCGGGACGGGTCATCTTCAGGTTGCGGTCCTCCATATCCCACTTCTGGCTGTCCACATCCAGGGTGGAAGCCTCACGCAGGAACTGGATGTAGTTGGCCACATCCAC
>CAYWYW010000003.1:0-46233 GCA_964462715.1 uncultured Oscillibacter sp. | reverse complement strand
GTCTGGGCCTGATCCCAGCCCATGGCCACCTGGGCCACGTACACATAGCCGTAGCTCATCAGAATGGCGCCCAGGTCCTTCTTGGCCACCTGCTTGCCGCCGGCGGCGAACTTGGCCGTAGCAGAGGTGGGAGTGGCCTTAGAGGACTGTCCGCCGGTGTTGGAATACACCTCGGTGTCCAGCACCAGCAGGTTCACGTTCCGGTTCTGGGCCATGACATGGTCGATGCCGCCGAAGCCGATGTCGTAGGCCCAGCCGTCGCCGCCAATGGCCCAGACGGACTTCTTGGAGAGGTATTCCTTGTTCTCCAGGATGTAGGTCACGTCCTCGGTCTGCTCAGCGGCCTTCAGGGCGGCGATCAGGGCGTCGGACACGGCCCGGGACTTCTCGCCGTCGTTCCAGTTGGCCTGGTAGTCGTCGATGGCCAGAACGGCGATGCCGGACTCCTTGATGCTCTCCAGACGGATCAGCAGCTCCTTGCGGATGGCGTCCTGGGCGTGGAAGAAGCCATAGGCAAACTCGGCGTTGTCCTCGAACAGGGAGTGCTCCCAGGCGGGGCCGCGGCCGCAGCTGTCCTTGCAGTAGGGCAGGATGGGAGCGCCGCCGGAAATGGCGGAGGAGCAGCCGGCAGCGTTGCCCGCGTACATGCGGTCGCCCACCATCTGGCTCAGCAGCTTGATGTAGGTAGTCTCGGCGCAGCCGGCGCAGGCGGCGGAGAACTGGAAGTAGGGCTTTGCGAACTGCATGTTCTTGACGGTCTTGTTGTTGATGACGTCCTTCTTCAGGTAAGCGTCGTTCATGGCCACCTTGTCGAAGTTCTCCTGCTCGGGCTTCATCTCCTCGAAGGGGGTCATGACCAGAGCGTCGGCCATCTTCTCGTTCTTGTTGGCGGGGCAAGCGGTCAGGCACACGCCGCAGCCCAGGCAGTCATAGGGGGAGACCTGCATCCGGAAGGAGTAGGCGGGGGCGTCCTTGCCCAGGCCCTTGGCGGGCACGGTGACGAAGGAAGCGGGCACCTGAGCCTTTTCCTCCTCGGTCAGCAGCACAGGACGGATAGCGGCGTGGGGGCAGCACATGGCACAGCGGTTGCACTGGATGCAGCTCTCGGCGTTCCACTTGGGAACCTTGGTGGCGACACCGCGCTTGGAGAAAGCGGAGGTGCCGTTCTCCCAGGTGCCGTCCAGCACGCCGTGCTTCTTGAACACGGAGACGGGCAGCTTGTCGCCCTGCTGGCGGTCCATGGGGATGACGATGTCCTTGACGAACTGGGAAGCGCCCACAGGTTCGGCCACGGGGGTATCCTGGGCGTCGGCCCAATTCTCAGGAATGTCCACCTTGACGGCGGCACTGATACCGGCGTCCACAGCGGCGTTGTTCTTGTCTACAATGGCCTGACCGGCCTTCTTGAAGTAGGAGTTGTAGTTGTTCTTCTTCATGTCCTCCACGGCCATGTCCAGGGGGATGACCTGGGTCAGGGCGAAGAAGGCGGCCTGCAGGATGCTGTTGGTGCGGTTGGCGCCCAGACCCACGGCGACCGCGTGCTTGGCGGCGTCGATGATGTAGAAGTTGGCGTGCTTGCGGGCCAGGTCCCGCTTCATCTTGCCGGGCAGGCGGGCCTCCAGCTCCTCCACGCTCCAGGGGCAGTTCAGCAGGAAGGTGCCGCCGTCCTTCAGGTCCTCGGTGGTGTCGTACTTGTTGACGTAGGTGGGGGCATGGACCGCCACAAAGTCAGCGGAGGACACCAGATAGGTGGAGCGGATGGGCTGGTCGCCGAAGCGCAGGTGGCTCTGGGTCAGGCCGCCGGACTTCATGGAGTCATAGGAGAAGTACGCCTGGGCATACTTGTCGGCCACCAGGCCGATGGTGGAAATGGCGTTCTTGTTGGCGCCCACGGTGCCGTCGCCGCCCAGGCCCCAGATCTTGCAGGAGACCTCGCCGGGATGGTTGAACTCCACTTCCTTGTACTCCAGGGAGGTGTGGGTCACGTCGTCGTTGATGCCAATGGTGAAATTGTTCTTGGGATTCTCCTGCTTCAGGTTGTCATAGACGGCGATGATCTGGCCGGGGGTGGTGTCCTTGGAGGACAGGCCGTAACGGCCGCCCACCACGCGGATGTCGCCGCGACCGGCCTGGTTCAGGGCAGTGACCACATCCAGGTACACGGGCTCGCCCACGGAGCCGGTCTCCTTGGAGCGGTCCAGCACGGCGATCTTCTTGCAGGTGGCGGGGATGGCGGCGGCGAAGTGCTTCACGGAGAAGGGGCGGTACAGGTGGATCTGCACCATGCCCACCTTGCGGCCCTGGGCATTCAGGTAGTCCACGGTCTCCTTCACGCTCTCGGAGGCGGAGCACATCACCACGATGACTTCCTCTGCGTCGGGAGCACCGTAGTAGTTGAACAGCTTGTAATCCCGGCCGGTGAGCTTGTTGATCTCATCCATGTAGTGCTGGACGGTGTCGGGCAGGCTGTTGGCCTTCTCGTTGGCGCCCTCCTTGCACTGGAAGTACACGTCGGGGTTGACGTTGTTGCCCCGGTTGGTGGGGTGCTCGGGGTTCAGGGACTGGCGGCGGAAGGCCTTCAGAGCCTCCTGATCCACCAGGGGACGCAGGTCCTCATAGTCCAGCGCCTCGATGCGCTGCATCTCGTGAGAGGTGCGGAAGCCGTCGAAGCAGTGCATGAAGGCGTACTTGCCGCTGATGGCGGACAGGTGGGCCACAGCGCCAAGGTCCATGGCCTCCTGGGGGCAGGAGGACATCAGCATGGCGTAGCCGGTGGTGCGGCAGGTCATGAAGTCGGTGTGGTCGCCGAAGATGGAGTGGTGGTTGGAAGTCACCACGCGGGAGGCGATATGCATGACGCTGGGCAGGAACTGGCCGCCCATGGCGTACATGGCAGGGATCATCAGCATCAAGCCCTGGGAGGAGGTGAAGGTGGTGGTCAGGGCACCGGCCTGCAGGGAGCCGTGGCAGGTGCCGGCGGCGCCGGCCTCGGACTGCATCTGGATGACGTCCACGGTGGAGCCGAACAGGTTCTTCCGGCCCTTGGCAGACCACTCGTCTACCTTCTCCGCCATGGGAGAGGAGGGAGTGATAGGATAGATGGCCGCGACCTCGGTGAAGGCGTAGGCCACATGGGCGGCGGCGGTATTGCCGTCCATCACGACATATTTCTTTTTCATAGGAAGAGACACCTCTCTTGAAAATTATAGCGTCGGTCAGACGTAATTGCACACGCGGGCAATGGCCATTTCGGTGAAGCCCAGGGATTCGGCCTTGGTCTGCTTGCCGCAGGCGGTCTCCACCACCATGTTCAGCAGGTCGCCGCCCAGCTCCTCCAGAGTCTTGGTGCCGTAGATGAGGGGGGAGGCGTCCAGGTCGATATTGTCTTCCATCTTGGCAAAGGTCAGCTTGTTGCCGGTGATCTTGATGACGGGGGCGATGGGGTTGCCGGTGGGGGTGCCGCGGCCGCTGGAGAAGACTACCACTTGGGCACCGCCGGCCACCATGGCTGCCACGGAGGAGGGGTCGTTGCCCGGAGTGTCCATGATGACCAGACCCTGCTTGGCTTCCACCTGCTTGGCGTAGTCATACACGGCGTTGACGGGGCTGTGGCCGCCCTTGTGGATGCAGCCCAGGGACTTCTCCTCCAGGGTGGTGATGCCGCCGGCCTTGTTGCCCGGAGAAGGATTGCCCTCCCGGACCTCCTCGCCCACCAGCCGCAGAGCGGCCTCGTAGCGGTGGACGATCTCAAAGATGCGGTCGTGGACCTCGGGGGTGGCGGCGCGGCGGGCCAGGATGTGCTCGGCGCCGATGAACTCGGTGGTCTCAGACAGGATGGAGGTGCCGCCGGCGGCCACGATGCGGTCGCTCATCTCGCCGATGACGGGATTGGCGGCCAGGCCGCTGGTGGGGTCGGAGCCGCCGCACTCAGTGCCCACGATGAGCTCGGAGATGGGGAACTCCTGCTTCTGGAGCATGGAGGCTTCCGCCACCATCTCCTTGGCATAGCGGACGGCCATATCCACAGCCTTCAGGGTGCCGCCGGCCTCCTGGATGATGACCTGCTTCAAGGGCTTGTTGGTCCGCTCCTGAATGGCCTTCACCACCAGGTCCATTTGGCAGTTCTCGCAGCCCAGAGACACCACCACGGTGCCGTAGACGTTGGGGTTGGCGGCGTAGCCCGCCATGACGTCCATGGTCAGCTGCTGGTCGGAGGCCACCTGAGAGCAGCCCTGCTGGTTGTTGAAGGTAACGGAACCCACCACCTGCTGGGCGATGATGCGGGTGGTATCGGAGGCGCAGACGCTGGCAGGCAGGATCAGCACGTAGTTCCGGACGCCCACACGGCCATCGGGACGCTTATAACCGTAAAAAGTCATTGCTTGTTTCCTCCTTACTCTTTCGCTTCCAGGTCTTCCCGGTGGCCCTCCACGTTGTGGACGTGAACGTGCTCACCGGCCTTGATGTCGCTGGAGGCGATGCCGATGTGCTCGCCGTACTTCACCACGGGTTCGCCCTTGGCGATGTCCAGGGTGGCCAGCTTGTGGTAGATGGTGATGTCCTCCAGGGCGGGCAGGCTGACTTCCTTGCCCTCGCAGACATAGACGGCGGCGTCGCCCTTGGCGATGGGCTCGATGGCGACAGCCACATTGTCCTTTGCGTCGATGATCATTGCATTGCGCATGGCTGATTACTCCTTTTCCGGTCCGCGGACCGTTTGTTATGAAAGAAACGCCTTACAGGGGGATGACCAGGGCACCGATCAGGGCCAGCACGAAGATGCACACGGAGGAGATGAAGGAGCCCAGGGTGTAGGTCTTCAGGCCGCCGGTGATGGTCAGGCCGGACATGTTGGTGGCGACCCAGAAGCCGGAGTCGTTGACGTGGCCGATGGAGTTGCCGCCGGACAGGCAGGCCAGGGCCAGCCACACGGGATGGCAGCCGATGGCGGGCGCCACGGTAGCCATGATGGTCATGGAGGTCATGCCGGCCACGGTGCCGGAGCCCTGGGCCACACGGAAGATCATGCCGATCAGATAGCACAGGAACATGGCGGGCACCACGGAGCTGGCACCGGTGCTCAGCAGGGAGACGATGGAGTTGCCGATGCCGGTGGCGGCGATGACGGAGGAGAAGCTGCCGCCCGCGCCGGTGATGAGCAGCACCACGCCGGCACTCTTCAGGGCCTCGCCGGCGGACTTCTCAAAGTTCTCACGGCCAATGTACTTGATGCTGACGAGATAAGCGCCCAGAGTGCCCAGCAGCATGGCGATGACTTTCTCGCCCAGGAACTTGCAGATGACAGGGGACTCGTCGAACAGGGCGTTGCCCGCGGTACCGGCGAGGATGCAGACGATGGGGATGATGATGGGCAGCAGGCTCATGGCCAGGGAGGGACGGGGGCGGTTGGCGGCGGCGTCACGCTTGGCGGACTCCAGCAGCTCGGTGACCACGTTGGAGCTGTGGTTCACATCCTTGTCCTCATTCCAGATGCCCTTGTCCTGGATCTTGATGAAGACGAAGTCGCTGATCAGCACGGTGATGAGGCCCACCACCAGGCCGACGCCCATCATGATGCCCAGGTCGAAGCCGAAGATGTCGGCGGCGGCCAGGGGGTTGGGGGTGGGAGGCACCACGCAGTGGGCAGTGGTGGCGCCAATGGTCAGGCAGCCAGTGACATAGCACATCTTCTTGTTGATCTTGGCGGCGATGGTGATGCCGATGGGGATCAGAATGACGAAGGTGACGTCGAAGAACACGGGGATGGACAGCACGAAGCCAGCCAGGGAGATGGCCCACATGGCCCGCTTCTCCGGGAAGGCGGAGACGATCTTGTCGGCGATAACGCTGGCGGCGCCGCTGTCATTGAGCAGCTGGCCCAGAATGACGCCGAAGCCGATGGGCAGGCCGATGCCGGTCATCATGTTGCCGAAGCCGGAGGAGATGGTGGACACAGTGTCCATCACGCCCAGGCCGCCCATGATGCCCATGTACAGGCAGGCGATGACCATGCCGATGGAGGCGTTGAGCTTCAGGACGATGATGCAGACCAGAATGATGGCGATTGCGATTACCAGGTGCAGGATAAGCAGTGCGGGAGATACCATAGTTTTACTTTCCTTTCTCTTTCACGCAGAGCCAGAAATCACTGGATGCCTGATTATTTAAACACCGGGGGGACGAGTCCCGGATGTTCTCAGAACAGGTTGCCGTTTTCGTCAAAAGGCAGGTCGTAGGGCTCGGTGAGAATCTCAAAGTTGGGGTTGTCCTTCACCAGGGGCAGCATCCCCTCGGAGATTTCGATAACGCCGATGTGGGCGGTGTTGGGGATGCGGATCATCTTCATATTGTCGGGATCCTCAGCCTCAGGGCAGCACATGAGGGCCAGCTGCAGGGCCTCCCGGTCGTTGTCCATGATCATGGGAATTTTCATCAGGTGCAGGAAGGTGTTGGTGACGCCGGTGGGATAGGTCATCTCCAGCTTCATGCGGTTCACAAGGCGGCGGGTGGTGACCTCCGCCAGGCCAATGCCCTGGGCGTTGCCGTGGGTCTCGTCGGTGATGTCCAGAACGACGCACTTTTCCGCCTGGATGCCGCCGGTGCAGTACTGAGGCAGGACGAAGCGGCCGGACACGTTGGGGTCCATGCCGTCGCCGGAGATGTTCTTGCCGATCTTGTCCACCACCAGCACGTCGCACTTGTCGAACAGCAGGTGGGCGATGGTCTTGTAGGAGATCTCCTTCAGCTTGGGCTCGTCGGCAATGATCTCCTCGGGGCTCAGGCCCTTGATGAGGTAGGTGTCATCATAGGCGTTCTCAATGATGGCGATGCCGCCCAGGACGGGGGCGTTCTCCAGAATGGTCCGGCCGTACTCCTCCACCAGCTCGTGCATGATGGCGGGGCTCTGGTGGTGGATGCTCTCGGCGCCCTTCTGCTTGCCCAGGCCGATAGCCATCATCTTCATCAGGCCGCTCTCATAGGGGCCCCGGAAGGAGGTGTGGGGCTTGATGCGGTTGAAGAGGATGATGCCGTCCGCCTCGGAGGCGTTTTTGTCGATGAACACCGGCTGGTGACGGACGCCGGAGATGCCGATCTGGACCGTCTCCATGGAGCTCTTGACGGGGCAGCCCATGGCCTCCTCGGTGATGCCGTAATCCTTCAGGATCTGGGTCTGGCCCTCGGCGGTGGCACCGCCGTGGCTGCCCATGGCGGCCACGATGTAGGGCTCGGCGCCCTTGGACTTGACGAAGTCCACGATGGTCCGGGCCATCAGGGCGTTGTGGTTGATGCCCCGGCTGCCGCAGGTGATGGCGATCTTCTGGCCGGGCTGGATCTTGCCGCCGATCTCGGGGCGGTCCAGCTCTTTGATAATGACGCCGGGGATGTCGCTCTCGGGGATGCAGGTCTTGTCAAAGTTCTGGCGGACCTTGACCATGCGGGGGATGGGGGTGTCTTTGATGAGGTTGGTGATGGTTTCCATATCTCTTCTCCTCCTGTACGGCCTCCGCCGGGGGCGGCGGCCAAAATTAAATAATCAGCAGTTGTACAGATTCTTGATCTGGATGCCCGTGTCGTAATAGGTGGTTTGAATGGGCAGGTCCTGGAAGATGGCGTCTGTCAGAAGCTGGATAGATTGATAGCCCTGCAGGTAGGGGCCCTGGTCGATGAGGAACTGAACAGTTCCCTTTTTCATAAAGGCAACGTTGGAGTCGGTAACGTCAAAACCGACGATTTTGATCATTCCGGAAAGTCCCGCATCATCCACCGCTTGAGCGGCGCCGCTCAGGCCCGCACCGCTGACGAAAATGCCTGTCAGATGCGGAAGCTCCATCAGCTTGTCTCGAGTCAGCCGGTAAACCAAATCGTGGTCGCCTCCGCCGTAGATCACATGGGACACGTCCATCTCTCCGCCGGGGATGTTCAGAAAGTGCCCGGTAAAGCCCCGGATCCGCTCCTCGCTGGATTGGTGGAGCCGGTCCACGCCGACGATCAGGGTGCAGCCTTTTTGCGGGGAGATCTGCTGCATCAGAAAGGCGGCGCAGGCACCGCTTTTGTAGGAATCCTGGCCCACAAAGCAGTCCCGGAGGCTGCTCTCAATATCCTGGTTATACGTGACGGTGGGGAGACGTTCCCCGGAAATGGCCCGGAGACGGGCGCTGACGGCCTCCGACGCGATGCCGCGCAGGGCCAGCCCCTGCACGCCGCTGTCCAGCAGGCGGTCCAGGGCCGCCAGATAGGCGTCTGGGTCGCCGGGCGGGGCGAATTCCGTCACGGTCTCCAGACCGTGCTGCTTGGCGTAGGCAATGCCGCTGTTGATGCCCTGCATGACCTGTGCCTGGAAATCTGGCTCGCGGAAGGAGACCAGAACGCCGATCTTGTTCTTTTTCCGGGCGAAATAGAAGGCCCGGCCCAGGGCGTTGGGCTGGAAGTCCATCTCCTCCATGACAGCCCGTACCTTTTCGGCTGTCTCCGGTTTGACCTGTCCCCGGTTATGGAGGACCCGGTCCACGGTCCCTCGGGACACACCTGCCTTTTCGGCAATGGTTTCGATAGTCGTCATGGCCCCTTCCCTCCTTTGCAAACTTGTACATGACATTGGCATATGCACGGAACCGTGAACGTGCACGAAACGGATGTAAAAAGAAAAGCGAAACATTTTCGCACAAAAACATATCTTGCCAACTTCAGTATAATTTCTGGAGAAGCAGTTTTCAACTGTCATATATGACGAAAAACGAGCGGTTTTTTGTGCTATTGTTAAAGATATGTCAAGTCTGGGAGAAGACCCTTGTCCATTTACAGCAGCACGCTCCGGACTTATTGCCCGGAGCGTACTGCATATTTACGAAAACAAGCCGCTGATCAACAGGCAGATTTGCGGAAAAATCGCCGTGGCGATGATGAGCCGGTAGATCTGCACCAGGATGAGGCGGGGACTGCTGACGCCGATGTCCGCGGAGATCAGCGCCATGTCCGAGGCACCGGCGGGGGTCAGCATCAGCATCCCCTCCCGCAGGGGCACGCCGAACAGCTTTTCCATCCACCGGCCGAACAGAGCGGCGTTGGCCAGCAGCACGGCGGTAGTGATAAGAATGGCCCAGAGAACGGTGAGGGGGCTGCCAAAGCGGGAGGGGTCCAGCAGACAGCCGATGTACGCGCCGGAGAGAAGCTGAGCCACGCGGCGCAGCCAGTGGGGAAAGCGGATCGTAAAACCGCTGATGTTCAGCAGGAAGGTGCTCAGGAGGGAGCAGAGCACAGGAGCTGCCGGGATATGCAGCAGGGTGCCGCCCCAGGCACAGAGGGAGGCGACTGCCAGGGCTGCCAGCAGGCGGAGAGCGTTGCGCCGGGGGGGCGGCGTCTCACCGTCGGCGTCCTGCTCTATGGAGACCGTTTCCGGCATGGGGGGAGTAAAGCGCTCCACCACCAGGGGAAAGACCATCAGTCCTACGATCAGGCGGCAAAAATGGACCAGCAGCACCTTGGAGGGGTCGGCGCCGAAATCCGAGGCGATCAGCGTGGTCTCCGCGATACCGCCGGGGATGGCACAGACCAGGCAGGTCAGCAGGTCGGAATATCCGGCCAGGCACAGCAGGAAACCGATGGCGATGTTCACCGCCAGCAGGGAGCACGTGATCATCAGCACCGGTTTCCAGAAGGTCCGTAGCTGGCGGAAGTCCTCCCGCCTGGCGGAGCAGCCGATGAAGGTGCCCGCGATCACCTGGGCGATATTTTTGGCCGCGTCCGGGATGCTGCCCGCGTGGAACACGGCGGTCAGCACCGCCGATGCGATCACCGCGCCGATCAGCATCCCGGCGGGAACATGTTTTCTGTAAAGAAGATATCCGACAGCGGCGCTCAGCGCCAGTGTCAGTACGGTTTGTATCATGGAGATCCTCCCAATACGGCCCAAAGGGATGCCTGGTCACTCCCGGTCCTTCTGGCCGGCGGCTTCCTGGCGCTTGGACATCCGCCACAGGGTCGTGCGGCTGATGCCAAGCTCACGGGCCAGGTCTTTCTTCTTTTTCGCCGCGGGAAGCACCGGCGGCGTATACGGGGACGCGGGCGCGGGGAAGGGAGAGGCCGGGGCGCCGCCGAAGAACACATGCAGCTCGTTCAGCGTCTCCGCGTCCACATCCGCCGTGTCGTTCAGCACCACCAGCCGCTCGCAAATGTTGCGCAGTTCCCGCACGTTGCCGGGCCAGGCGTAGCGCCGCAGGATATCCTGCGCCTCGGCGGACAGCTTCGGCACCTTTTTGCCAAGCTCGGCGGCGATGATCCGCAGCTGTCCCTCCATCAGGGGGATCACGTCGTCCGGACGCTCCCGCAGAGGGGGAATATAGATCTCCAGAGCGTTCAGCCGGTACAGCAGGTCGCTGCGGAAGCGGCCTTGGGCGATCTGCTCCTGAATGTTCACGTTGGTGGCGGCGATGACCCGCACATCCACGGGGATCACGGCGGCGCTGCCGATACGGCGGATCTCCTTTTCCTGCAAGACCCGCAGCAGCTTGGCCTGCAGGGCCACGGGGATCTCACCGATCTCATCCAAAAAGATGGTGCCGTGGTGGGCCAGCTCAAAGAGACCCGCCTTTCCCTCCCTGGACGCGCCGGAAAAGGAGCCGGGCTCATAGCCGAACAGCTCGCTCTCCAGCAGGGTCTCCGGCAGTGTCGCGCAGTTGATGGCCACAAAAGGCTGGTTCATGCGGCCGCTGGCGGCGTGGATGCTGTGGGCGAAGAGCTCCTTGCCGGTACCGGTCTCGCCGGTGATCAGCACATTGGAGTGGGCCTGACTGAATTTCTTGGCGATCTCCACCTTTTTCTGCATCTCCGGATTCACCGCGATGATATCCCGGAAGGTATATTTGGCGGTGGAACCCTTTCTCACCAGGCTTTTTCGAAGCTGGCGCTCCTCCTGCAGAATCTTGGTGGCGGAGCTGGTGGTGATTAGTGTGCCGATGCCGGAGGCCTCGCCGGAGATCAGCTTGTATTTGACGTAATACTTCTGGGTGCCCAGGCTGATGATGCTCTCCTCGCCGTCCCGGCAGGGCACTTCGCGGCTGCCGATGAAGGTCAGCTGGGGATTGATCTCCCGGACAGGGCGCCCCTGCCAGTTGTGGAGAAAGGCCAGCTGATACAGTTGGTAGGCCTGCCCGTTGGCCTCCAGGACGCGGCCGGTCTCGTCCACGGCCAGCACCGCGTCATCGCTGTTGTCCAGGATCATGCGGATGATGTTGGTTTTGGTGCGCTCGGTGTTGATGGTGCGGGCGGCGTTCAGGACTTCCTGCATGGCTCGCTCCAGGGTGGCCTGGCGGATGTTGATGTAGGTGCAGGGGATCCCCCGTTTCTGGCAAATATCGCTGACAGTGCCGCCGCTGACGATGGCGTCCACCCCGTCCCGCTGACAAGCGTCCACCGCCTCGTAGGCGCTCTGCTCATCCACCACCTCGTAGAGGCGAATGTCCGCGTGGGTGAACTCGCACAGCCCCGGCAGGATGGGCTTCAGCTCATCCCGCTTCAAACAGAGGCCGATCTTCTTCGGATGAAAGTCCTCCCGGCAGTGCAGCAGGGCCTCCAGAATATCGGTGCCGTCAAAGGCCAGGTGGGTGACGTGCTTGCCGGGGTACTGGGCGCAGACCATGCGGTAGGTGATGCCCCGGGCCAGGATCACATCGTAGTTGTCCAGATGGTTCAGGATCTCCGGGCTGCCAAAGCGGTGGACCACGTCAATGTGCACTTCGTCTGTCTGCATGTCACGGACCAGGCCTTCTACATAGCTCAGCTGGCTGGGTGACGGTACAAATACGATGACGCTGACCATGGCAATCTCCCTCCTGCAGGTGTGTTGATGCTCCAAAATTGCAATTTAGGCGGGCTGCTTTCGCATGCCCGCCCAAATCATACTACAAATTGTAACTCAGCTCAAGTCTTAGCTCAAGCCGTTGGCAGCCATGTAGTCAGCCTCATAGGCGGTGACATACTCGGTGGCGGCCACGGTGTCCTTGTACTCGTCGATCAGCTGGTTCTTCTCCAGGTACTCGGTGTGCCAGGCATCGGAGGCAGACACCTTGCCCAGGGCGTCAGACCAGAAGGCCACAGCCTCGTCGCTCATGGAAGCGGGAGCGGCAACGCCGCGCCACACGGGAACTTCCACGTTCTCATAGTCGCCGATCTCGGACAGGGTGGGGGCGTCAGCCAGGTTGCCGGCATAGCGCTCGTTGGCCAGGGCCAGGACGGCGTTCAGGTCGCCGGACTCCACATACTGGGAAGCGGCGGCGGGCTTGGAGATGACGAAGTCCACGTTGCCGCCCAGAGCAGCGGTGATGGCGTCGGAGGTGGAGTCGTAGGTGATGTAGCCCATCTGCTGCTCGGTCAGGCCAATCTCAGCCAGCAGCTTCTGATAAGTGGTGATGTCGTCGCCCTTGGAACCGCCAATGACCACGAAGGTGCCGTTCTTGGCAGCCTCGATGGCAGCAGCGAAGTCAGTCTGGTCGCCGCCGGCCTTGGCGTAGTCGGTCTTGGACTCAGAGGCGGGGCAGGAGAACAGCAGCTGCTTGTCCACAGCCATGATGGCCAGAATGCGGAAGTTGGAGGAACGGTTCTTGGTGTTGGTGACCATGGGCATCAGGTCGCCGGAGTTGAAGGTCAGCAGGGTGTAGTCGGCGTCACCGGCCTTCATGGTAGCTACCTTGTTGCGGCCGACCTCGCCGGAGCCGTCGGTCTCGTTGGAGACCACGATGGTCTGGCCGTTGACCAGATTGTCGTTCTTCATGATGTCGGCGATCTTACGGGAGAAGATGTCGGAGCCGCCGCCGGCGGAGGAGGTGCAGATCCAGGTGATGTTCTTGCTGGGAACGAAAGCAGCGGTCTCGGTGGAAGCGTCACCCTTGTTGTCAGCGGGGGCAGACTGCTCGGTCTTGCCGCCGCAGGCAGCCAGAGACAGGATCATGAGCAGTGCAAGAGTCAGAGCCATCAGTTTCTTCATGGTTTTGTTTCTCCTTCTTTTCAAATATATTTCCATTTTTATTGGAAAACTGAGGAATGGGGATCAGGTCTGGGCCTTCTTGGCTTTCATCTTCCGGCGGATGCTCTTGACCACGGGGGTCAGGATCAGCACCAGGAACACAGCCAGCAGCACCAGCTTCAGGGGGGAGTCGACAAAGATCTTCAGGCTGCCCTGAGAGGCAATAAAGGCTTTGCGCATATTCTTCTCCAGCATGGGAGCCAGCACGAAGGCCAGCAGCATGGGGGCGGTGGGGAAGCCGTTCTTGTCCAGCAGGTAGCCCACGATGCCGGACACGAACATGACGATCACACCGTACATGGAGTTGCTGGTGGAATAGGCGCCCACGATGCACACGCAGGTGATGATGGGGATCATGTACTTGACGGGCACGCTGAGGATCTTGATCAGGAAGGGAATGACCAGAATGGCCACCAGCAGGGTGAAGATGTTGGCTACATACATGGAGGAGATCAGGCCCCAGCAGAAGTCGGGGTTGCTGTCGAACAGCAGGGGGCCGGGGTTCAGGCCCCACATCATCAGACCGCCCAGCAGGACGGCGCCGGTACCGGAGCCGGGGATGCCCAGGGCCAGCAGGGGCGCGAAGGCACCGGCGGCCGCGGCGTTGTTGGCGGCCTCAGAGGCGGCAATGCCCTCGATGGCACCGGTGCCCATGGGCTCCTCGCTCTTGAACTTCTTCTGCATAGCGTAGCCCACCATGGAACCGGTAGTGGCACCGGAGCCGGGCAGCACGCCCACGAAGGTGCCCATCACGCCGGAGCGGAGGGTGGGGGGCAGCATGCGCTTGAAATCGTGACCGGTCAGCATGGACTGGCGGATGGACAGCTTGGTCTTGCTGTCCTCGTTGGCCCGCTTCTTTTCGTCGGCCTCACGCTCGTTGATGAGCTTGATGACCTGGGCGAAGCCCACGCAGCCGATGATGAAGGGGGTAAAGGGCACACCGCCCAGCAGGTACATGTTGCCGAACTCGAACCGGGGAGCGCCGGACAGGGTGTCCATACCGATGGAGGCCACCAGGATGCCCAGCATGGTAATGACAATGCCCTTGATGGGGTTCTCACCGATCAGCCAGCTGATGGAGGTCATGGCAATCAGCAGGATCAGGGTCATCTCGGCGTAGCCGAACTTCAGACCCAGGGTGGCCAGACCGGAGGCGGTCAGAGTCAGGATCAAGATGCCGATGGTACCGCCGATAAAGCTGGCCAGGTTGGCTGCCATCAGCGCCTGACCGGGACGACCCTTCTTGGCCATGGGATAGCCGTCCAGGGCGGTGGTGATGGCCGGGGAGTCGCCGGGGATGTTCAGCAGGATGGCGCTGAAGGAACCGCCGTACATATTGGAGTAGTACAGGGCGCCCAGCATGATGATGGCGGTGGTGGGGTTGAACTTGTAGGTCAGGGGCAGCAGCAGGGCGCAGCCGGCCAGGGAGCCAATGCCGGGCATGGCGCCCACGATCAGACCCAGGACAGCGCCCAGCAGGCAGGCACCGATGTTCTCAGGAGCGAGGGCTACCTGGAAACCGGCCAGCAGGGACAGAAAGTTTTCCATGTCAGACCCTCCTTAGAAAATCAGATCGCCCAGCAGACCCATGGGGAAACGGATCTGCAGCCAGGCGGTGAACACACCCAGGATGATGGCGGCCATGATGATCTCAATGATGATGATGACCTTCCAGGGGGCGTGCTCCACGAACTTGAGCCAGAGGAAGATGTAAATGAGGCAGCTGGGCACCAGGCCGATTAAGAAGGTGCACAGGATGATGCCGGCGGCACCCAGCATCACCATCAGCTCGTTGCGGTTGTACTTCACCTCGTCGCCGCTCTTGTCCCGGGCGATCTGGACGAAGCAGGCAATGCTGGAGGCCAGCAGCACCACGGCGATGATGATGGGGAAGAAGCCGGGGGTGGGCTGGGCGTTCCAGAACCCGTAGCTCTTCAGACCCACGACGATGAACACCAGAGACACGATGATCGTGGCCAGGGGGATGACCGTCCGCAGGTTGAAGCCATTCTTCTTGTTCTCCAAATTGTATCCCTCTCTTTTCACAGAATTCAGCCGCGGGCGTCTCAGCCGTTGGCTTTTTCACGCTTGGCCATCGCCATCTTGGCGGTGGTCCGCACGGCGCGCTCGAAGGAATCGGTGGTGACGCTGGCCTTGCCGACCTTGTCGAAGGCGGTGCCATGGGCGCAGGTGGCGATGGGATAGGGCTGGCCGCCTGCCACGGTGATGCAGCGCTGGAAGCCCACCAGCTTCAGGGCGATCTGGCCCTGGTCGTGGTACATGGTGACCACCACATCAAAGTCGCCCTTCAGGGCGCTGATGAACAGGGTGTCGGCGGAGTAGGGGCCGGTGACGTTCCAGCCGGTCTCCTTGACCACTTTCTCAATGGTGGGCTGGATGATGTCCACTTCCTCGCGGCCGCACAGGCCGAACTCGCCGCAGTGGGGGTTCAGAGCAGCCACGGCGATGCGGGGCTTGTGGCCCAGGCTCTCGCCGGTGATCTCGCCCAGCTCGATGGCCTCCCGCAGAGTGGTCTCGGTCAGGGTGGCGCTGACTTCGCTGATGGGGATGTGGCTGGTGGTGCGGACGGTCATCAGATCGTCCATCATGTTGACCTCACAGAAGGGGGTGGTCAGCTGGAAGGCGTTGGCCAGGTAGGTGTGCTCGCTCTCGTCGTGCATACCGGCCATCTTCATGGCGCCTTTGTGGAAGGGGCCGAAGACAAAGCCCTCGATCTTACCGGACTTGCACAGGTCGATGGCGGTGTCCAGCTGGTGCAGGTCACCGGCGCCGCAATACTGGTTGGCCTCGCCGTAGACCACCTGGGCGGGGTCCTGGTCCTTCAGATCCAGAACGGGGTAGCCCTTGGACCAGTCGCACTGGGAAAGATCGTCGATCACATAGTGGGGCACGTCGCCGCCCACCACCTTCAGACCATGTTCGAACATGCGCAGGTCGCCGATGATGACGGGACGACAGTAGCCGGCGTAGTAGTCCTTGACCGCCAGCATGGCCACCAGTTCCGGACCAACGCCGGCGGAGTTGCCGAGAAGGACACCGAGAATGGGTTTCTCGCTCATAAGTAGATACCTCCATATACGATTCACTGTGTTTCGCGGAAAACGATGCACTACCGCGAATTCATTTCGTTCAGATACATAAGCAATTATCATGCCAGAAATTTCGACAAAAAGGTCAGGGGTGGAAAATAAAAGGGTTTTTTGTGAGTTCTGCTTAAAAGATAGTGAAAAATTAAGCAAAGTGACTGCGGAGAATCTGACGATATAAACGTTTTCCCGCTTCCTCGAAATTGTCAATTTTACCAATATAAAAGAAAGCGGTGCAACGCAAAGAAACATAATGAAACACGATGAAACCTGTTGTGTTTCATATGTGTTGCGCCTGCTTACAGTTTCTGCCATTCTGGAGGTCCGGAGAGCCGAAACCTGTGGGGAAAAGGGGGAGAAACCCGTTGACAGGCCGGGAAAAGTGCACTATAATAGTCACCGGAAACAGGATGGACCTGCTTCCGGTCCAATACCGTTTTGAGAATGCAGCCTGACAAGGGCGCAGGAAGGGGCACACCACCGCGGGTGTGTTGCTTTCTGCGCCCTTTTTGCTGCGCCAAATGAAACATGGAGGAAACAAAGATGAAAAGAATGTGCAAAAAACTGAGCCTGCTGCTGGTGCTGTCCATGCTGGCAGGCGTGCTGTCCGCCTGCGGTGCCAAGCAGGAAGCTCCTGCCGCCCCGGCTCCGGAGACCGATGGCCCCGTGGTGGTGGAGAAACTGAACATCGCCTTTGCACCTTATGACGCCTCTGAGGTCATCATGGCCGCTACGGAGCCTCTGTGCGGCATGCTGCAGGAGAAGCTGCTGGAAAAGGGCTACGACGTGAAGAATATCGACCTCTCCGTGGGCGCCTCCTATGAGGCTGTGGGCGAGGCCCTCTCCGCCGGAAGCGCCGATGTGGGCTTCATCTCCGGCGGCACCTACACCCTGTACAGTGATGACTGCGACGTGCTGCTGACGGCCCTGCGGTCCGCTTACAGCAAAAATTCCGAGGATCCCGCCGACTGGAACGACGGCACCCCCGGCGCCTATACCGGGGAGATGTCCACTTATTACCGCTCCATCATCCTGGCGGGCCCCAGCGAGAAAGGCCAGGCCCTGGCCGCCAAGGTCAACGCCGGGGAGGAGCTGACCTGGGAGGAGTTGTCCGGCGCCACCTGGACCGTTATGAGCGCCTCCTCCGCCTCCGGCTACATCTATCCCGCCCTGTGGCTCAACGAACACTATGGCAAGACCGTCAGCGACCTGCCCAACGTGATCCAGTCCGATTCTTACAGCACCTCCATGGCCCGGCTGGCCTCGGGCCAGGCGGATATCGCCGTGGGCTATGCACATCTGCAGTACAAGTATGCCGACCAATGGACCGGCGAGTTCGGCGGCACCGGCCCCGTGTGGGAGCAGACCAACGTCCTGGGCGTCACCGAGGGGATCTATAACGATACCGTCAGTGTCAGCAAGGCCTCCAGGGTCATGACCGACGACTTCCGTCAGGCCTTCGGCGAGGCCATGATCGAGATCGGCGAGACGGAGGATGGCCTGGCTATCATCCAGACCTTTGCCCACACCGGCTATGCCTTTGCCCAGGACAGCGACTACGACGGCGAGCGGGCCGCCCAGGCGCTGCTGAAGTCCCTGAGCTGAACATGACTTTTTGAGAGGTGAACGACGTGCTGGAGATCCGGGACCTGAGAAAAACATATGATGCCGGGGACGGCCGTCAGGCTGCCCTCGACGGTGTGAGCTTTTCGGCGGAGGCGGGACGCTTTGTCTCCGTCATCGGCCCTTCCGGCGCGGGAAAGTCCACCCTTCTGCGGTGTGTCACCGGTCAGCTGACCGCTGACAGCGGCAGCATTCTGCTGGAAGGAACGGATATGGCGGCTCTGCGGGGACGAAAAAAACGGCGGCTCCAGCGGAAGATCGGCATGATCTACCAGGACTTTTGCCTGGTGGGCTGCTCCACGGCGGAGGCCAACGTGCTGAATGCCTGCCTGCCGGAGCTGGACCCGCTGTCCGTCCTGCTGGGGCGCTTTCCGGATGAAAAGCGGGAAAAGGCACGGGCACTGCTGGCCACGGTGGGCCTGGCGGGCAAGGAGGCGCAGACGGCGGACAGCCTCTCCGGCGGAGAGCGCCAGCGGGTGGCGGTGGCCCGGGCCCTGATGCAGGGCGGAACGTTGCTGCTGGCAGACGAGCCGGTGGCCTCCCTGGACCCGGTGCGGGCGGAGGAGGTGCTGGCCCTGCTGCGGCATCTACAGCGCCAGCAGGGGCTCAGCGTCCTGATGAACAGCCACAACGTGGGCCAGGCCCTGCGGTATTCCGACCGCATCCTGGGCCTGCGGCAGGGCCGGGTGGTCTTTGACGGCCCGCCCGACGCCGTGACAGAGGCAGTCCTGCGGGACATTTACGGAGGAGAAGCGGCCCATGAAGCTGATTAAACGGCTGCGGCCGCTGCTGCTGGTGGCCGTCACGGTCCTGTGCGCCTGGCTGTGCGGGTTTTCCCTGTCCACGCTGGTGGAACGGGGCGGTGAGATGGGCCGTATCCTGGGGCAGTTGTTCCCGGCGGACCTGACCTATCTGCCCAAGATCCTGCCACCCCTGCTGGACACCCTGCGGATGTCCCTGCTGGGGACCTTTGCGGGCGCCCTGGCAGCGCTGCCCTTGGCGGGACTTTGCTCCCGCCGGGCTTCCGGCCGTCCCCCCATGGCGGCGGCGCTCCGGGGATTCATCCACCTGCTGCGGGCTATCCCAGTGCTGGTGGTGGCGCTGCTGTGCTCCTTTGTATGGGGCACCGGTTCCTTTGCCGGGGCCTTCGCCATCGCCCTGTACTCCCTGGGCCTGCTGGCCCGGATGGGCTGGGAGGCGGTGGAGCACCAGGACCTGGGGGCCATGGAGGCCCTGTGCGCCGCGGGCTGCGGCCGCTGGCGGGCATTCTGGCGGGCCTGTCTGCCACAGGTGCTGCCGGGTTACCTCTCGGATGTGCTGTATGTGCTGGAGGCCAACGTGCGCCACGCCGCCATCCTGGGCTATGTGGGCGCCGGGGGCCTGGGCATTTTGTTGAATGAGAAGATCGCCTGGCGGGAGTGGAGCCGTGTGGGAACCATCCTTCTCCTGCTGTATGGGGTGGTCTTCGCGGTGGAGACCTTCAGCAGTTGGCTGCGGCGGCTGCTGGCCGGAAAGACACACATCTCCGGCACCGCCCGCCGGGGACTGTGGTGCCTGGGGGCGGTGGTGCTGCTCTGGAGCGCGGCCACCATCTCGCCGCCTGCGGTGACGGCGGGGGGACTGACGGTGTTCCGGGGCATCCTGTCCGGCCTGCTGCACCCTGACTGGTCCCTGTTGTGGAACTTTTCCAAGCAGGGCGTACCCTACCTGTGCCTGGAGACCCTGGCTATGACCGTGGCCGGTACGGCCATGGGCGCTGTGGTGTCCGTGCCCATCGCCCTGGCGGGCAGCCGGAATATCTCCGGCCCCTGGCGGGCAGGGGTGTGGAAGCTGCTGCTTCTGGCCCTGCGGACCCTGCCTGCCATTGTCACGGGACTGCTGTTCATCCGGGTCACCGGTCCCGGCTCCTTCGCGGGGCTGCTGACCCTGGCGGTCCTGTCGGTCTCCATGTGCTGCAAGCTGTACATCGGCGCTATGGATGCCATGGACCTGCGGGCCGTCCGGGCCATGGAGGCCATGGGCTGCGGCCGTCTGGCGGTGCTGCGCCAGGGCGTCTGGCCCCAGGCAAAAGGACCCATGCTGTCCGCCGCCCTGTACCGCTTTGACGTGAACCTGCGGGAGGCGGCAGTGCTGGGATTGGTGGGTGCCGGGGGCCTGGGCACGCCGCTGCTGTTCGCCATGAACGGCTACCTGTGGTCCCAGGCGGCGGCCTATCTGTTGGGCCTGCTGGTACTGGTGCTGGTCTCCGGTGCCATTGCGGACCGCAGCCGGAGAGGAAATAACTGATCCATCTCCAATCAGAAAGCGAGGACAGCCCATCCGGGCTGTCCTCGCTTTTTCATGTATTTGGTGATGCTGTGGGAAGAGGCTTACTTCATGAAGCTGCCGTTGGTCATCTGGTCCAGATAGCCCTGATACTTCTCGGCGATTTCAGTGGGCACCAGGTCGCTGATGGCGCCGGCGGACAGAACGCCGTTCTGCAGGGTGCCGTAGATGGTCTCACCGCCGAAGGTGCCGTTCTCCACGGCCTCCATGCTCAGGCCAACCAGGCCGGAGTTGTCGGTCACCTGGCTGCAGATGATGCACTCGTTCTGACCCAGGGAGTCAGAGGGCTGGGCGATGTCAAAAACCTTCACAGAGCCCTTGGCGGCGTTGGCCTCGTCGATAGCCTGCCGTGCGCCGGAGTCGACAGCGGAAGCGTCGCCGAAGAACACATCGGCGCCCTGGTCCATCATAGCCTTGGCGAACTCGATGCCCTTATCGGAGGCGGAGAAGGAGTTGGAGTACACAATGTCCAGCGTCTTGACCTCCTTGCCCTCCTGGGCGCCGACGTAAGCAGCGGCCTCCTTGTAGCCTTCATACTTGCCCTTGGTGGTGTCCAGCTCCATGCCGCCGATGAAGGCAATGGTGTTGGTCTCGGTCATCAGGCCAGCCAGAGCACCGGCGATCCAGCCGATCTGGGTGGCGTCGGGCAGCAGGGAGGTGACGTTGCCGTTGGCGGCCTTGGCGGGAGTGGACTCAGCGCCGTTCAGCAGGGCGAAGGCGATGTCGGGATACTCCTCGGCGGCCTGCAGCACCGCATCAGTGTACTGGTTGCCGGGGGCGTAGATCAGGTCATAGCCCAGGTCACAGTAGGAGACGATGTTGTCATAGTAGGCGGACTGGTCGATGCTGTCGGAGTAGGCGGTCTCCCAGCCGTACTTCTCAGCGGCGGCGATCATGGCGTTGTAGCAGGCCATGCCCCATCCGCCGTCGGAGATGCTGGAGTCGCAAATCATGGCGACCTTGTAGGCCTTGCCGGAGTCGGCAGGCTTCTCGGCCTCAGTGGCGGGCTTGTCACCGGAAGCAGCGGGGGTCTCGGTCTTGCCGCCGCCGCAGGCAGCCAGGGACAGGAGCATGGCCAGGGTCAGGAACAGTGCAAACAGTTTTTTCATCTTTTCATTCCTCCAATTCCAGATTTCATGGTGGATGTATGTATAACGGCCATTGATATGGCGGTTATCCGGGTCAACGCTCCTCGCGGAGGTAGGGCTTGCCGACACCCTTGGGGCCGGCCTTCTTCATGCCGATGACCGCCAGCACCACCACGGTGGCGATGTACGGGATCATCTGGAAGAACTGGTAGGGCACGCCGAAGCTGCTGACCTGGAGCCGGATCTGCAAGGCGTCGCAGAAGCCGAAGAACAGGCAGGCGAGCAGCACGCCGCCGGCACTCCAACGGCCGAAGATCACGGCGGCCAGAGCAATGAAGCCGCGTCCGGCCACATTGCCGTCGGTGTAGGTGGTGGTGTAGCAGGTGGTGAGGTAGGCACCGCCCATGCCGGCCAGCGCGCCGCAGATGACGCAGGCCACATACTTCACGCCCACTACGTTGATGCCCAGGGTGGCGGCGGCCTTGGGATACTCACCCACGGCCTTGTAGTTCAGGCCGGACTTGGTCTTGTTGAAGTAGATGGCGGTGAAGATCACCAGGGCGTAGGCCAGATACACCATGGGGGTCTGCTCCAGGAACAGCTTGCCGATGAAGCTGGTGGGGGTCACACCCAGCATGGAGGCCAGAGAGCTCATCAGTCCCACCTGGACCAGCTCGCTGCCGGCGCCGAAGTAGACCCGGTAAATAAAGGCGGCCAGAGCCGGGGCAAAGATGTTGATGGCCATGCCGTAGACGATCTGCTCTGCGCAGAGGTTGATGGTGGCGTAGGCGTAGATCATATTGACCAGGATGCCCACCGCCGCGCCGGCCGCCACGCCCAGCAGGGGGCTGCCGGTGATGAGGCTTACCAGGAAGCCGCTCAAAGAGCCGATGGCGGCCAGGCCCTCCAGGCCGATATGGACCAGGCCCGCCCGCTGGGAGTACAGCTCCGCCAGGGCCAGGAAGATCAGCGGCGTCGCCATGCGGACGCTGGAGAGGATCACGTTCATCATGAAATCCATATCACACAGCCTCCTTCTGCTTTTTGTCGGTCAGACGGCCCAGGAACGCCTTGAACTGGGGCAGCTTCACCATGGCGAGGCCCGCCACGGTAAACACGATCACCAAGGCCTGAATGATGTCGGACACACTGGTGGGAACTCCGGTGGCCGCCTGCATGGTGGTAGAGCCCACCCGCAGCGCCGCGAAGAAGATTGCCACCACGATGGTCGCCAGGGGATGGAGCTGGCCGATCAGGGCCATGGCCACACCGTCGAAGCCGTAGCCGCTGCCGAAGCCGTTGATGAGGCGGAACTGGGTGCCCAGCAGCTCGGCGCTGCCGCCCAGGCCGGCAATGGTACCGGAGACGATGAAGCTCATCAGGATGTACCGCTTCACGGCAAAGCCATTGAACTGGGCCGCCGTCATGTTCAGACCCACGGCCCGGAGCTGGAAGCCCTTGGAGGTGTAGAACAGGAAGTAATACACCAGCAGGCCCGCCGCGATGGCGATGACAAAGGCGGTGGTGGCCCGGAGTCCGAAGAGGCGGCTGAGCTTGGTGGAATCCGGCACGGACACGGTCTGAGGCACGCTGCCGTCCCGGAGCCAGTTGGTATAGACAACGCCCATGAACAGCGTCGCCACGTAGTTCAGCATGATGGTGATGATCATTTCATTCTGGCCCCGGTAGACCTTCAGCAGACCCGCGACCAGAGCCCACAGACCGCCAGCCAGCGCGCCTGCCACCAGGCACAGGATAATGGCCGGGAACCCTTCAATGCCGCTTTGGGTGGCGATGTAGCAGCAGACGATGGAGCCCATCAGGAACTGGCCCTCACCGCCCAGGTTGAACACACCGCAGCGGTAGGCGAAGCAGGCACACAGGCCGGTAAAAATGAGCGGGGTGGAGCGGGCCAGTGTGGTGCCCACATTGCGGAGACTGCCGAAAGCGCCGATCCACAGGGACTGCAGCGCCACCAGAGGATTGGCGCCCAGCACCGCCATGATGATGCAGCCGATGATAAAGGCCAGCAGGATGGAGATCAAAGGCACCAGGAAGCTGACCAGCTTACTGCTGTTTTTCATTTCTTTTCTCCCTCCTTACTTGCCGGCCATGGCCAGGCTGATCTCCTCGATGGGAGGATTCTTGCCGGAGAATACGCCCATGACCTGTCCCTCGAACATGACCACGATACGGTCCGAGACCTCCAGGATCTCGTCGAAGTCCGCGGAGATCAGCAGCACGCCGCAGCCCTTGTCCCGGGCCTCAATCATGGTGTCGTGGACGAATCGGGTGGCGCCGATGTCCAGGCCCCGGGTGGGATGGACCGCCACCAGCAGGTCGGGATGGCCCTCCAGCTCCCGGGCCAGAATGACCTTCTGCTGGTTGCCGCCGGAGAGGTTCCGGGTCTCCTGCTCGATGGAGGTGCAGCGGATGTCGTACTTCTCCTGCATCTTCAGGGCGTAGTCCCGGATAGCCTTTTTCTTCAGATGATAACCCTTGGCGCTGGAGAATTCCGGCGAATCCGTGGATTTGAGGACGATATTGTCCTTGACGGACATATTGCCGATGAGGCCCATCTTGTTCCGGTCCTCGGGAATGTGGGACACGTTTTCCAGAATGAAGCCGTTGGGAGTGAACTGGGCCACCCGGGAGCCCTTCATGTCCACCTCGCCGGCGTCGGGAGACAGTACGCCGGTGACCACCTGGGCCAGCTGGCTCTGTCCGTTGCCGTCCACGCCGGCGATGCCCACAATCTCGCCCCGTCCCACCGTCAGGGAGACGCCGTTGATGCCGTTGTGCTTGGATTCCTTGTGGTAGTCCACGTTCCGCAGCTGGATGACCGGGCTGCCCGGCTCCTCCACCTTTTCATAGTGGGAGGGGACCAGTTCCCGGCCGATCATCAGGTTGGCCAGTTCCTGGCCGTTGGTCTGGGAACGCTCCAGGGTGGTGACCACCTCACCGGCCCGGAGAATAGTGATGCGGTCGGAGATGTGCAGCACCTCCCGCATCTTGTGGCTGATGAAGATGATGCTTTTGCCCTCCTCCGTCAGCTTGTGCATGATCTTGAACAGGCCTTCCACCTCAATGTCCGTCAGGGCGGCGGAGGGCTCGTCCAGGATCAGCAGCTCGGCGCCCCGGTACAGGGCCTTCAGGATCTCCACACGCTGCTGGGCGCCCACGGCGATCTCCGTAATGGGCTTATCCAGCTCCACATCCAGACCGTAGCGCTCTGCCAGCTCCAGGATCTCCTTCTTCCGGGCCTCCTTGTCAATAAAAAGGCCTTTGGTGTTCCGGTCCCCCAGGATGATGTTTTCCAGTACTGTCATGGCCTCCACCAGCATGAAGTGCTGATGCACCATGCCGATGCCCAGCTTGACTGCCTGGGCGGGGGAATCGATGCGGACCGCTTTCCCGTTCAGGTAGATGGTGCCCTCCGTGGGCTGGTAGAGCCCGATGAGGACATTCATCAGCGTGGATTTTCCGGCGCCGTTCTCTCCCAGCAGGGTATGTACCTCACCCTTCCGGATGGTCAGGTTGATGTCCCTGTTGGCGTAGAAGTCTCCGAACCGTTTGCTGACGTGCTCCATTCTCAGAAATTCGTCCAAAACTTCAACCCTCCTCATGGATGCGACCCGTTCCTCTGCGGGCAAGCATCATTTCTTTTTTCTCCTGCAGCGTGTAGACCATAGGTTCTGCCCAGGAGTACTGCTGCATGAACACACCTTGATATTGGCAGATGGCGTCCTCGTCCCCGTTCATGAAATCCTGGTAGTCCGAATCCGCCAGGTCCATCCGTACCTGTAGGCTTCCCCGGCTGCGGAGGAACATCTCCTCGGCGCCGCAGTCCCGCAGGGTGTCCGCCAGCTCCTTGATGGTGCGGCGGTAGCCGGCACCGTCGGCGTTTTCGCCCCACAGGTACTCCACGAGCTCGTGGATGGACACCGGGCGGCCCTCCCGGTAGACACACAGGGCCATCAGCTCCTTGGCCTTACCGGAGCGGAACCGCACCGGCTCGCCGTCCACCAGCATCTCGAAAGTGCCGAAGGTGTGAAAGCAGATGCGCTTGCGCTGCCGCCTGCGCAGCAGCTTGGCCCGCTTCATCACGTCGGCGATATCCTCCCGGTCGAAGGGTTTGAAAATGATGTAATCCGCCTTCATTTTCAGAGCCTCCACCGCGAATTTCGGGTGGGCGGTGGCGAAGACGATGATGATGTCGTTCCGCAGACGCCGTAGCTCCTGGGCCAGTTCAATGCCGTTCATGCCAGGCATGTCAATGTCCAGCAGGGCAAAGTCCACCACATGGCCGCGGGCGTACTCAATGGCCGCGTGAGGGTCCGTGAACTTACCTACGATCTCAAAGCCCGGCATATCCGCACATTTGAGTTCAAACAGCTGTAGGTCCAGCAGCATATCGTCCACCAGGATAGTCTTCAAGGGAAGTCACCTCTCTGTTTGCATCTATTGTAACAAATGAAGCGTACGAAAACCGTACGCTTCATGGGGGAATTGTCATGGATCTGCTATTTTTTCCTGCTTTCCGTAAATCAGGATGACCTTTGTGCCCACGCCAGGGAAACTGGTGAGCCGCAGCTCACAGCCGGGGAAATGGGCCATTCGCCGCCGCACATTCTCCAGACCGATGGAGCCCTTCCCGTGGAGGGCCTCCGGGGCGAAGCCCATGCCGTCATCATCCACCGTGACCCGCCAGCAATCTGTCAGCTCCTCCAGCTTCAGCGTGACTGTTCCGCCCCCTACTTTGGGTTTGATGCCATGGAGAATGGCATTCTCCACAATGGGCTGGATGGTCAGCAGGGGGATCTGGAAATCCGCCTCCGGAATGTTGTAGACCATGCGTAGCCGGTCTCCCAGCTGCTGCTGGTTGATGTCCGCGTAAGCCCGGACGGCCCGCAGCTCCTCCCGGAAGGAACCCACGCCGCCGTTGGCGGTGACGGAGTCCAGGCTGAACCGCAGGTAACGGGAGAAATCACCCGCCATCTTATAGGCCGCGTCGGGCTTCAGGACGATCAGCGCCTGGAGAGAGTTCAGGGTATGGTAGAAGAAGTGGGAGCGGATCTGGCTCAGCAGCATGTTGCCCTGCTCGTATTCCAGCTGCTCCTGGAGCCGCTGGATCTCCCGCCGGGATTCCTCGGCCTTCACCTGCCGCAGCCGTTCCGCGGCAAAGACTCCCACCGCCGCCAGAAGGGCCACCAGCAGGCTCACCGCTACGCTCAGCCACAGGTCAGCGCGCAGGTACCAGGGCCGCAGGGGCGCCAGGGACACTGTCCATGTGGAGTTGAACAGCGTCTGTTCATAGTCTACAGTATTCCGTCCTTGCGGAAGGGGTGTGTCCGTTTCCAAAATGGTCTGTGGCTGCCCGTCGTCGGGATTGATCCGCCAGATCCGGCAGGCGAAGCCCTGGGGATTCACCTGCTCCACACTACAGCCGGACAGGACATCGGGAAAGTCCAGCGTCACGGAGACGATGCCCCAGAAGCGCGGGTTCCCCCGCTGGTCCTCCAGAAAGACCGGGAGCCGCCCGGCGATGCCGATGCCGCCCTGGATCAGTTCGAAGGGCCCTGCGATGTACAGCTCCTGCTTTTCAATGGCGGCCTGAGCCTCCCTGTTGCCCGCGCCGTCCTCGTACATATTCAGACCAATGACCGCCTCGTTGCCCTCCAGGGGGAAAACGGCGTCCACAATGCCGCCTGGGGCAAAGAGCACATTCCGCACGTAGTCCTCCCGCAGAAGGATCTCGGCGATCTCGCCGAAATTCTCATAGGAACCGCCGGTCTGGGTCAGATATGCCTCCAGGACCCGGGTTTTGCTCATTTCCGAAAGCATGATCTCATAGGTCTCCGATCCGATGGCACTGGCAATATAGCCCATACGGTCCCGCTCCTGGCGGAGGCGGCCGGCTGCCATGTACGCCGTCAAAGCCAGCCCGAGGACAAGGACCAGCAGAAAGGCCCCCAGGGTCCGCTTGAGCGTGGGCTGTTTGCGTATCTGCATGGTATCCCCTCCTTTTCCGGCTGTTTTTTTAAGCATACGACACTTTGACCGGTAATGCAAGAGGGGCCTCCGAGCTCTGGAAAAAGACATCTCTTGCATCGGGCGGGAGGTTTTTCTGTAAGCTGAGCGCCCCGGCCACAGGGCCGGGGCACTGGTTTACCGTATTGGGATAGGACGTTTGTTTTTGAACAGGCTTTCGGCCACGGGGCCCTTCGCCCGAATATCCCGGCCCGTCAGTGACTTGAGATCGCCTTTTCCATCCTGCCGGAGGGAAGCGGCTGGGCAAATGTGCCGCTTTCGGGATCAGGGATCGGCCTGTGGAGTGCCGGACCCGGCGGGGCCATCCGGCATCAGCATGGGATATTGCTGACAGAGCCACTTCAGCAGCTGCATCTCACTTTGAAAGAAGCAGGACTTTCCCCCGGCTTCCACGCCCCCCTGCCAGGTGTGATTGCAGGTAGATGTAATCAGGACCGAAAATTGTATGGGTCTCCGTTTTTCCATAATGCGATCTTCCCGCACCGGAAATACGTGTGACGTTCCCTGGTGCGGAGGACCTCCTTCCCTGCCAAAGTACGAATGATGCCATCTTCATTATAGTTGTTGACAGTGGGAGATTCTATTAGCCTGTGGATTTGGACAGGGCTACCTTTTGGGCTACCCCAAAAAAAGCGTGAAAAAAACCGCCCCCTCGGGAACGGCTTCTTCAGCAATATCGTCTGGCGATCTCATAGAGCTCCGGGCGGCTGGAGACGGACAGCTTTTTAAAAATGCCCGCTGTGTGCTTCTTGATGGTGTGTTCGGTGACGAACAACTCCTGGGCGATGTCCCTGCGTTTGCGGTTGGCCAGGATGAGCCGCAGTACCTCCCGCTCCCGCTCGGAGAGGGAGGAGACCATGGGCCATGCGGCAAAAATGGCGTCGATCTGCTCCGGGGTGAAGGATTGAATGGGCCCTTCACCGGCTCCCGCCATGGTGGGAAGGACCGCCGGAGTGGGCTGGTTCTCACTGCTCAGCGCAACATTGTCCAGAAGCAGCATCATCAGCGCCGTCAGCACATAGGAGATAGCGAGAAATTCAAAACTCCGGGGAATCAGCTTCTCCACCATCCAGATGGAGATGTTCCCCAGCGCCGCCACAGCCAGAAACACCGTGTGGGAAACAGAGTATGTCCGCCGCTTGACGGAGGCATAGAGGACCAGTCCCACCATAGCGGCGAAGTAGGCGTACAGGTAGCAGCCATACAGGCCGTGCAGCGGACCGTATTCCCGGACCAATTGAGCCGCGCCGCCCACAAATTCCAGAGCGACCTCCTTATAATACAGCGTGGACCAGCCGCCGCTGGCGGCCAACAGCAGCATCAAGGTGCTCAGAACCACCAGAACTTTGGGCAGCGCCTTTGGATAGCACAGGCGGTTGAGGTCCAGAAGCATCATCAGCATGAAAAAGGGCAGGAACACATTGCCCAGGTAAGAGACGCGGTAGGCCGTCAGGGCACCTTCCAATGTTTTGGAAATGGAAGTCAGAAAGTAGCCCAGCTCGCAGACGAAAACGGAGACGAACAGCACGAACAGCCAGCGGTTCCTTCCGCGGCCCATCATCGGAAAGGCGATCACCAGCGCCAGAGATACAGCACAGATGATGCCGTATGTAATTGATATGGTGCTCCCCCTCCTGCCCTCAGCGTATCGGGCGGTTTTCAAGTATTACAAATAAAGTGTAGCATCATTCGGCACGTTCCGCAAGAGATATGGCGGAGACGGGGGATACCTCCGTGCAGGCGCCTGCCGGTCAGCTCTGCGCTTCCAATTCCTTCAGATAATTATACACGGTGAAGCGGGAGATCTTCAGCCGGTCCGCCACATAAGGCACCGCTTTCTGCATCTGGAAGACATTCCGCTCCCGGAGCATTCCGATGATCCGCATGCGGTCATATTTCCCCATTTTTTCCACCGGGACTCCCGCGCTGCCGATGCACTCGTTCATGATCTGGTTGATGCTCTGACGGGAATAGAGCTCCTCTTCCAGTTTCGTGGAGGTAGAGATCAGTTTGTCCAGTGCGCTCTGCATACCAACATACTGCGAGATATCAAAATTGATGCCAAGACCGTAATGGTAATTTTCGCTCTTGAAGTAGATGGTGGAGGATTTGATAGTCTTCCCCCCCGTTGTCACCACCTGGCAGTTCATATAGTTCGTGCCCGGGTCGATATTCTGGAACGCGTCCTCGGGAACCGGGTCCCCTGTGATGTATACACAGTCTCCTTTTTTACGACCGGACACATGGCCGTTGTAGATGGCCGCAATAAAATCCTCGTAGTGTTCGCAGTCATGGATCACCGTTTCGCAGTGATAGCCAAAGGTCTCTGAGATCATTTGCGCGATCTCACACAAATTGTTGAACATCTCGTTGCTTTCCATACGGCGCTCCATCTCCGTTTTTCAGCTTTTTTCGCATTATACCATCTCCACATCGGAAAAACAACATGGGCTATCTGCACAACATGTTGTCTATTTTTTTGTCAGTTGTATGATGACGTATGCATTGACAATTCGTTCATATATCATTACAATTTGTTTAGATATATCTGCACTGCCCTGCATGAAAAATCCGACGAAGAAAGGGGTCAATGAACGATGCGAAAAGAAACGATCATGGTAGCGGACGGAAATGAAGCCGCAGCGTATGTGGCCTACGCCTTTACGGAGGTCGCAGCCATCTACCCTATCACCCCCTCCTCCCCTATGGCGGAGAAAACGGATGAGTGGTCCGCCAACGGGCGGAAAAACCTGTTCACCCAGCCGGTCAACCTGGTGGAGATGCAGTCCGAGGCCGGCGCCATCGGCGCGGTCCATGGAGCCCTGGAGGCCGGCTCTCTGGCAACCTCCTTCACTTCCTCCCAGGGCCTGATGCTGATGATCCCGGTGATGCACCGCATCAGCGGCACCCGCCAGCCCGCCGTTCTCCATGTGGCTTCCCGTACCGTGGGCACCCACGCCATGTCCATCTTCGGCGACCACAGTGACGTGATGAACTGCCGCCAGACGGGCTTTGCCATGCTGTCCACAGGCAGCGTGCAGGAGGTCATGGACCTGGCCGGCGTGGCTCATCTGTCGGCCATCAAGAGCCGCATCCCCTTCATTCATTTCTTCGACGGCTTCCGCACCTCTCATGAGATCCAGAAGATTCGGACCATCCCCTATGAGGAATTCGGCAAGATGCTGGACTGGGGCGCTGTCCGCCGCTTCCGGGAATCCGCGCTGAACCCCTATCATCCCTCTCTGCGGAACACTGTCCAGAACCCGGACGTTTACTTCCAGTTCCGGGAGGCCAACAACCGCTTCTATGACGGTCTGCCGGACATCGTGGAAGATTACATGCAGCAGATCAACGCTGTCACCGGCGAGGATTACCACCTGTTTAACTACTACGGCGCTCCCGACGCCGAGCGGGTCATCGTGGCCATGGGCTCCGTCAGCGGCGCCGCCCGGGAGACGGTGGCCTATCTGAACAGTCTGGGTGAGAAGGTGGGCTATCTCCAGGTCCACCTGTTCAACCCGTTTTCCAAGGAGCATTTCCGGGCTGCTCTGCCCAAGACGGTGAAGAAGATCGCCGTTCTGGACCGCTGCAAGGAGATGGGCGCGGCCGGCGATCCCCTGTATCTGGCTGTCTGCGCGGCCTACGCTAACCGCCAGGACGCCCCCTACATCTGCGGCGGCCGTTACGGCCTCTCCTCCAAGGACACCACCCCCGCCCAGATCAAGGCCGTGTTCGACCACCTGCTGGGCGATGCGCCCTTCTCCGGCTTCACCGTGGGCATTGAGGACGATGTGACCCACCGCTCCCTGCCTGTGGGCGACAGCCTGCCCCTGGCCCACAAGAAGATGGTCAGCTGCAAATTCTGGGGCCTGGGCAGCGACGGCACCGTGGGCGCCAATAAGAACTCCATCAAGATCATCGGCAACAACACCGATATGTACACCCAGGCCTACTTTGAGTACGACACCAAGAAGTCCTTCGGCATCACCCGGAGCCACCTGCGCTTCGGTGAGGAGCCCATCCTCTCCTCCTATCTGGTGAAGGAGGCGGACTTCGTGGCCTGCCATAACCAGTCCTTCCTGGATAAGTACGACATCGTCTCCGAGCTGAAGCCCGGCGGCACCTTCCTGCTGAACTGCCGCTGGACGCCTGAGGAACTGGAAAAGGAACTGCCTGCCGCCGTCAAGCGGGGCCTGGCGGAGAAACACGCCAAGCTGTACATCATCGACGCCAACGCCATCGCCCGGGAACTGGGTCTGGGTGACCACGCCAGCATGGTGCTGCAATCGGCCTTCTTCCGTCTTGCGGACATCATCCCCATTGAGGAAGCCGTCACCTACATGAAGAAGGCCGCGGAGAAGTCCTTCGGCAAGAAGGGCGAAAAGGTGGTCCAGATGAACCTGGCGGCCATTGACCAGGGCGTGAACCACGTGGTGGAGGTCCCCATCCCGGAGAGCTGGAAGGATGCTGTCGACGCCCCTAAGGTCGAAAATGCCGACGAGCCTGACTTCATCCGCAACATTCTGCGTCCCTGCAACGCCCAGCAGGGCGACAAGCTGCCCGTCTCCACCTTCATCGGCTACGAGGACGGCACCATGCCTCTGGGCACCACCGCTTACGAAAAGCGGGGCATCGCCACCCGGCTGCCCGCCTGGGACAGCACCGCCTGCATCCAGTGCAACCGCTGCTCCTTCGTCTGCCCCCACGCCGTGATCCGGCCCTACCTGCTGGACGCCCAGGAGGTGGAAAAGGCTCCCGAAGGTTTCGTGACGGTACCCGCCAAGGGCGCCAAGGAATACCAGTTCTCCCTGCAGATCAGCGACATGGACTGCACCGGCTGCGGTAGCTGCGTGGCCTCCTGCCCCATGAGCGGCAAGGCATTGCGGATGGAGCCCGTCACCGGCGAGCTCTCCCTTACCCCCGCCTGGGAATACGGCCTGACCATCTCCGACAAGAAGGCCTTCAAGGCCGAGACCGTCAAGGGCAGCCAGTTCCGCCAGCCCCTGTGCGAATTCTCCGGCGCCTGCGCCGGCTGCGGCGAGACCCCCTACGCCAAGCTGCTGACCCAGCTCTACGGCGACCGGATGTACTGGGCCAACGCCACCGGCTGCTCCCAGGCCTGGGGCGCGGCCATGCCCTCCATCCCCTACACCGTCAGCAAGGAGGGCCGCGGCCCCGCCTGGTCCAACTCCCTGTTTGAAAACAACGCTGAGTTCTGTCTGGGCATGTACCTCTCCGTGAAGCAGCAGCGCAACAAGGCCCGGGTCTGGATCGAGGAGCTGCGGGGACTGGTTCCCGAGCTGGAGGCTCCCATCGCCGAGTGGCTAGATACGTTCTCTGACGTGAACGCCTCCATGCCCGCGTCGGAGAGGCTGTATGCCGCGCTGAGCGCCACGACTCTCACTGGCCGGGCGGAGGAACTGAAGACCCTGATCCTGCGCCATCCGGAGCACCTTGCCAAGCAGCCCGTGTGGATGTACGGCGGCGACGGCTGGGCATACGACATCGGCTTCGGCGGCCTGGACCACGTCATCGCCATGGGCGAGGACATCAACATCATGGTGGTGGATACCGAGGTCTACTCCAACACCGGCGGCCAGAGCAGCAAGGCCACGCCTCTGGGCGCCGTGGCCCAGTTCCAGGCCGCGGGCAAGAAGACCGGCAAAAAGGACCTGGGCAAGATGATGATGGCCTACGGCAACTGCTACGTGGCCTCCGTGGCCATGGGCGCGGACCCCAACCAGCTGCTGAAGGCCATCACCGAGGCTGAGGCCTATCCCGGACCCTCCCTCATCATCGCCTATGCCCCCTGCATCAACCACGGCATCAAGGCCGGTATGGACCAGGTCCAGGCGGAGATGAAGCGTGCGGTGGACGCCGGCTACTGGCCCCTGTACCGCTACAACCCCGCCAAGAAGGACCATCCCTTCACCCTGGATTCCAAGGCGCCCACCATGGGCTATCAGGAATTCCTGGAGGGCGAGGTGCGCTACGCTTCCCTGCACAAGACCTTCCCTGAAAATGCCAAAGAGCTGTTCGCCCAGGCGGAGCAGGAGGCCCAGGCCCGCTACGAGTCCTATCAAAAGCTGGCAGAGCAGGAATGATACGTTTCCCTGGATAAAGCGAGAGGCCTCCCACGCAAACTGCGTGGGAGGCCTCCTGTTTAAGTTGCCTTTTGCGTTTCCCGATTTTGGAGCGTAACGGTTTTGATGCACTCGTAGCTTTCATCGCTGATGTCGTGTTCAATTTTGCAGGCGTCTGCCGCTGCGTTTTCAGGGGACACACCCAGCTGCACCAGAAACTCCGTCAGTATCTGATGGCGGGCGTAGATGCGGGTGGCGATCTCCTCCCCCGGCGGCAGCAGAGTGATATAGCCGTCGCTGCCCATCTCGATATACCCGTTTTCCCGCAGACGCTTCATGGCTACGCTGACACTGGGCTTGGAGTAATCCAGATCCCGGACGATGTCGATGGAACGGACTGTGCCGTTTCGCAGCCGAAGCATCAGGATGCGCTCCAGATAATCTTCCGCGGATTCATAAATGTTCATAAAAGGAGCCCCCTTGTGACTGGAGTTTTGCATATAGGCTAACACGAGCTGACCCAAAATGCAAGTTTTTTAAAAAATGGGCTTGACAAAGGCGGTTAGCGGTGATAAACTAAATTCAATTTTTGGGTTAGAGATTGCTAACCTATCTTTTTTGAACAATGGTTAGCATATACTAACTTACGGGGGCGAGGGTATGATGCCGCTGACGATGGCAAAGGCGGGAGAAACGGTCACTATCCGCAAAATCACTGGCAAAGACCAGGTGCGCCAGCATCTGGCGGAGCTGGGTTTTGTGGTGGACAGCGACGTGACGGTGGTCAGTGAGATCGCGGGGAATCTGATCGTGCAGGTAAAGAACAGCCGGATCGCCTTGGACAAGACCATGGCGAACCGTATGATGATCTGAGGAGGAGAGCGAATATGAGAACACTGAAGGATGCAAAGGTCGGCGAGACCGTTACCGTGGCGAAGCTCCACGGCGAGGGTCCGGTGAAGCGCAGGATCATGGACATGGGCATCACCAAGGGCGTGGAGATTTTCGTCCGCAAGGTGGCGCCTCTGGGCGATCCCATGGAGTTGAACGTCCGGGGCTATGAGCTGAGCGTGCGTAAGGCGGACGCCGAGATGATCGAAGTCCAGTAAAACAGGGGCGGTGCAAAACCGCCTATCATTCAGCATATAGGTTAGCTAAAACTAACATTTTGGAAGGAGAGCGCTATGGAACTCAAGATCGCGCTGGCGGGCAATCCGAACTGCGGCAAGACCACGCTGTTCAACGCCCTGACCGGCTCCAACCAGTACGTGGGCAACTGGCCCGGCGTCACGGTTGAAAAGAAAGAGGGCAAGCTGAAGGGCCACAAGGACGTGGTCATCCAGGACCTGCCCGGCATTTACTCCCTGTCCCCCTACACCCTGGAGGAAGTGGTGGCCCGGAGCTATCTGGTGAACGAAAAGCCTGACGCTATTTTGAATATCGTGGACGGCACCAACATCGAGCGGAACCTGTACCTGACCACCCAGCTCATCGAACTTGGGCTGCCCGTGGTGGTGGCGGTGAACATGATCGACCTGGTCCGAAAGAACGGCGATACCATCGATCTCGGCAAGCTGGGCGCAGCCCTGAGCTGCCAGGTGGTGGAGATGAGTGCCCTGAAGGGCGAGGGCGGCATGGAGGCGGCGGAAAAGGCCGTGGCCCTGGCTCAAAGCCACAAAGCCGGGGAACTGCCCCATGTGTTCACCGGCAGCGTGGAGCACGCCATTGCCCATATTGAGGAATCTATCCAGGGCAAGGTGGACGAGGGGTATCTCCGCTGGTATGCCATCAAGCTCTTTGAGCGGGATGAAAAGGTGCTGGAAGACCTGAAGCTGGACAAGGTCCTGGCAGACCATCTGGAGGTCCACATTGCCGACTGCGAGAAGGAGCTGGACGACGACGCCGAGAGCATCATCACCAACCAGCGCTATGCCTACATCAACGGCGTGGTGACCAAGGCGGTGAAAAAGAAGGCGCCCAAGGGCAGCCTCTCCGTCTCCGACAAGATCGACCGGATCGTCACCAACCGGATTCTGGCCCTGCCCATCTTCGCGGTCATCATGTTCTGCATCTACTCCATCGCCATGGGCGGCTACGCCTTTTCTATCGGTACCCTGGGCACCGACTGGGCCAACGACGTGCTGTTCGGTGAGATCGTCCCAGGCTTCTTTGACGGCATTCTGACCTCTCTGGGCGTCTCCGGCTGGCTGTACGGCCTCATCATGGACGGCATCGTGGCCGGCGTGGGCGCGGTGCTGGGCTTCGTGCCCCAGATGCTGGTGCTGTTCTTCCTGCTGGCGATCCTGGAGGACGTGGGCTACATGGCCCGTGTCGCCTTCATTATGGACCGCATCTTCCGCCGCTTCGGCCTGAGTGGCAAAAGCTTCATCCCCATGCTGGTAGCCACCGGCTGCGGCGTTCCCGGCATCATGGCCTCCCGGACCATCGAGCAGGACCGTGACCGGAAAATGACCATCATGACCACCGGCTTCATCCCCTGCGGCGCGAAAATGCCCATTATCGGTCTGTTCGCTGGTGCCGTGTTCGGCGAGTCCCCCTGGGTGGCGACCTCTGCCTTCTTCATCGGCATTGCCGCCGTGGTTGTCTCCGGCATCATGCTGAAAAAGTTCAAGGCCTTCGCCGGGGAGCCCGCCCCCTTCGTCATGGAGCTGCCCACCTATCACGCACCCTCTATGGGCAACGTGCTGCGGGCTACCTGGGAGCGGGGCTGGTCCTTCATCAAGAGGGCCGGAACCATCATCCTGTTGAGCTCCATCATCCTCTGGTTCCTCCAGGGCTACGGCTTCACCGAGGCTGGCTTCGCGGCTGTGGAGGACAACAATGACTCCCTGCTGGCCGCCGTCGGCAGCGCCATCGCCTGGATCTTCTATCCCCTGGGCTGGATGGGTGACATGGCCTGGAAGGCCACCGTTGCCACCATCACCGGCCTCATCGCCAAGGAGGAAGTGGTCAACACTTTCGGTGTGCTATACCAGTATGCCGGTACGGCTGACCTGCTGGAGGACAGCCACGATATCTGGGCGGCCATCGGCGCGGACTTCGGCGCCGTCACCGCTTACAGCTTCATGATCTTCAACCTGCTGTGCGCCCCCTGCTTCGCTGCCATGGGCGCCATCAAGCGGGAGATGAACAACACGAAATGGACTCTGGGCGCCATTGGCTATATGTGCGGCTTTGCCTATGTGGTGTCCATGATCGTCTACCAGCTGGGCGGCCTCATCACCGGCGAGGCGGTGTTCAGCCTGTGGACTGTGGTGGCCGTCGCCGCCCTGGTTGGTATCCTGTATCTGCTGTTCCGCAAGGGCTGGCAGGGGGAACATGAGGGTCACAGTCTGACTTCTGTGGCTGCCGCGGCCCGGTAAAGGAGGCATGTCATGCTGGGAAATGTGATCGTATTGGCAGTGTTGTCCATTGTTGTGGCCCTGGCTGCCCGGTCGGTGTGGAAGTCCCACAAAGAGGGTGGACACTGCGGCGGCGACTGCGGCAGCTGCGGCGGATGCTGCGGCAGCTGCCATTCCAAATAAGCCAAAACACGGGAAAGGAGACGCGGACAAAGGGAAGCTGTCCGTGTCTCTTTTCCGCATGGGGAGGACTCGAAAATATGGAACTGCGGGCGTCTCATTTACGGTATTTGCTGACGGTCTATGAACTGGGGCGGACGAAACCAGATGTGCGGATCGTGGATATTTCCAGGGCCTTGGACTGCTCCAAGGCCTCCGTCACCAACATGATGTCCGCTTTGATGGACTTGGGGCTTCTTGTGCGGGAGCGGTACGGGAAGATCTATCTCACGGACACCGGCTTTCTGTTGGCGAAGGATCTGTATCAATGCGTCACGGAGCTCAGTGTGCGGCTCCCGGCCCTGGCCCTGGACCTGACGGCGGAGGAGTCAAAGGCCATAGCGCATGTGATGGCGATGGAACTGCCGGAAAGCTGCCGAAAGCGGTTGGCGGGCAGAACATAAGCAGCCCCGGTCATACCCGTGGAAGCCGGTCTCAGTTTGAGGCCGGCTTTTGACGTTTTCTGAAAAACCTACCAAACTGGTATTTAAAAAATCCCCAAAATTGTGGCTATACTTTTTTGCGGAAAAACGGTATCATCTAACTATCTTGTAAAAAGGGGGGCGGACCGTGGAGCTGAATATCGACGAAGCCCTGCGTTATCTGGGCGCGGGGCGTCAGGCACCGGCGGAACTGCGCCGGGAGGCAGAGGACACGGCCCGCCGCCTGACGGCGCGGCTGCAGCCCAGGTACACCTACCGGGTGTTCTCCCTGGAACGGAAAGCCGGTACGCTGCGGCTGGCGGAAGCAAACCTCGCCCTGCCGGGGAAAGACGCCCAAACCATGCTGGCGGACTGCGGCCGGGTGGTCCTGCTGGGCTGTACCCTGGGGGCGGAATTTGAAAGTATGCTGCGGGCGGAGCAGGCCCGGGACATGGCCAAGGCGGTCCTTCTGGACGCCTGCGGCAGCGCCTGGGTGGAGAGTGGCTGCGACCGGGCGGAGCGGGAGATCGCCGCCCGGTTTCCAGGCCGGTATCTGACTGACCGCTTCAGCCCGGGCTACGGAGACCTGCCCCTGAGCCTCCAGAGCGCCATCTGCGGGGCGCTGGACCTGGGGCGGCGGCTGGGGGTCCATGTGTCAGAGCGGTTTTTGATGAACCCCTCCAAGTCCGTCACCGCCCTGATCGGTATTTCGGACCAGCCCCAGATGGCCCGCATCCGCGGCTGCGCCTATTGTGGCATGAGAGAGACCTGTATGCTTCGCAAGGGAGGAAAACACTGTGGAAACTGAGATCTTCCAACATGGGATTTTGATGCAGGACGGTGCCATGGGCACGGTCCTGCAGCAGCGGGGACTGCCCCCCGGGGGCCAGCCGGAGCTGCTGAATCTGACGGAGCCGGCGTTGCTGGCCTCCGTTTACCGGGAATACGTGGCTGCCGGCAGCCGGGTGGTGTACGCCAACACCTTCGGCGCCAACGGCCTGAAGCTGGCAAAGACCGGACACGCCGTGGCAGAGGTGGTCCGGGTGGCCATCACCGTTGCAAAGGAGGCTGTGGCGGGCACCGGGACCTTGGTGGCCCTGGACGTGGGCCCCCTGGGGGAGCTGCTGGAGCCCATGGGGACGTTGACCTTTGAGCGGGCCTATGGCTTGTTCCGGGAGATGATGGAGGCCGGTGCCGGAGCGGGGGCAGACCTGATCGCCATTGAGACCATGACGGACCTGTATGAGACCAAGGCGGCCTTGTTGGCGGCCAAGGAAGCCACTAGCCTTCCCGTGCTGGTGACCATGTCCTTCGAGGCCGACGGCCGCACCTTCACCGGCTGCACGGTGGCCTCCATGGCCCACACCCTGGAGGGCCTGGGGGCCGACGCCATCGGCCTGAACTGCTCTCTGGGACCGGACAAGCTAGCCCCGCTGCTGAAAGAGCTCTGCGAACACACCCGCCTGCCGGTAGTGGCCAAGCCCAACGCGGGATTGCCGGACCCGGTGGACGGACACTACGACATGGGCCCGGAGGCCTTCGCTCAGGCCCTGCTGCCCTGTGTGGAGGCAGGCGTCTCCATTGTGGGCGGCTGCTGCGGCACGTCGCCGGACTATATCCGGGCCCTGTCCGCCGCTCTGGCGGGGAAGCAGCCCGGCCGGCGCCGTTACCGGGCGGACAGCTTCATTTGCTCGGCGGTGACGCCCGCGTCCCTGACTGGCGTGCGGGTCATCGGTGAGCGCATCAATCCCACCGGCAAAAAGCGGTTCCAGCAGGCACTGCTGGAGGAGGACCTGGACTACATTCTGGACGTGGCCGTCCAGCAGGAGGACGCCGGTGCCGATATCCTGGACGTGAACGTGGGCTATCCCGGCGTGGACGAGGTCACCATGCTGCCCAAGGTGGTCAAGAAGCTGCAAAGCGCCGTGTCCCTGCCCCTGCAGCTGGATTCCTCCAACCCCGATGCCTTGGAGGCGGGCCTGCGGGTCTATAACGGCAAGGCGGCGGTGAATTCCGTCAACGGAGAGCAGGAGGTCCTGGACCGGGTGCTGCCCATTGTGAAGAAGTACGGTGCGGCAGTGGTGGGCCTGACCCTGGACAAAGGCGGTATCCCACAGACCGCCGGGGAGCGGGTGGCCATCGCCCGCCGCATCCTGACGGCGGCCCTGTCCTACGGCATCCCCAAGGAGGACGTGTGGATCGATTGTCTGACCCTGACGGTCTCCGCCCAGCAGGAGCAGGCCCGGGAGACCCTGAAAGCGGTGCGGATGGTCCGGGAGGAGCTGGGATTGCAGGTGGTGCTGGGGGTGTCCAACATCTCCTTCGGCCTGCCCAACCGGGCGCTGGTGACCCAGAATTTCCTGATCCAGGCCATGGGTGCGGGGCTGACCCTGCCCATCATCAACCCCAACCAGAAGGAGATGATGGACGCCGTGTCCGCCTTCCGGGTGTTGTCCGGAGAGGATGCGGGCTGCCGGGATTACGTGGCCCGCTTCGCCGGGGAGGCCCCCGCGGCAAAGCCTGCCGCCACAGGAAACAACGATATGACCCTGGACGACGCCATCATCCGTGGCCTGAAGGCCGACGCGGGACGGTTGGCAGCGGAGGCTCTGCAAACGGAGAGCGAGCTGTCCCTGGTGGAAAACCACCTGATTCCCGCCCTGGACCGGGTGGGAGAGGGCTACGAGCGGGGGAAGGTGTTCCTGCCCCAGCTGCTCAGCGCCGCCCAGGCGGCCCAGGCGGTGTTCGAGGTCATCCGTTCCTCCATCGCCGCCAAGGGCGGAGCCCCGGTGAAAAAGGGCAAGCTGGTGGTGGCAACGGTCCAGGGGGACATCCACGACATCGGCAAGAACATCGTGAAAACCGTGCTGGAAAACTACGGCTACGAGGTGCTGGATCTGGGCCGTGACGTGCCGCCGGAGACCGTCCTGCAGGCGGTCCGGGAACAGGGGGTGCGGCTGGTGGGCCTGTCCGCTCTGATGACCACCACCCTGCCCGCCATGGAAAAGACAGTCAGGCTGCTGGGGACCCTGGAGCAGCCCCCGGTGGTTTTCGTGGGCGGCGCCGTGGTGACACCGGAATATGCAAAGCAGGTGGGCGCCGACTATTACGCCGCGGATGCCCGCCAGTCGGTGGAGATCACCAGAAAGGTTCTGGGATGATGGATATTCGCAGTGATTTGGCGCAGGGGAAGCCCCTGCTGTTTGACGGTGCCATGGGCACCTATTTCGCCGCACAGCCTGGCCGGGCCGGAGAGCGGTGTGAGCGGGCCAATGTGATCTGCCCGGAGGAGATCAAGGCTATTCACCGGGCCTATCTGGAGGCCGGGTGCCGGGCCATCAAGACCAACACCTTTTCTGTGGGTGCCGACCTGGCGGCGGGAGAGGACACCCAGGCGGAGGAACTCCTGCGGGCGGGCTGCCGCCTGGCACTGGATGCGGCGGAGCCCTTCGGCGCCTATGTGTTTGCCGACCTGGGTCCTGCCCCGGAGAGCGGGGAACGGACCCCGGCGGAGGTATACCTCCGGCAAGCGGACTGGTTCCTGGACCAGGGGGTTACCTGCTTTCTGGCCGAGACCCTGGCCACCGATGAGGGCATTCCGGAGCTGGCCCGGTATTTGAAAGAAAAGTGCCCGGAGGCTTTCCTGATCGTGTCCTTCGCCGTGGGCTATGACGGCGTGACCCGGGCGGGCCTGCAAGGCCGGGACCTGTTCCGCCGCACGGCCGCCCTGGAGGGCGTGGACGCCGTGGGCTTCAACTGTGTGTCCGGTCCCAGCCACCTTTTGAAGTACATCCAAAGCCTGGACGTGGGAGACACCCGGCTGTCGGTGATGCCCAACGCGGGCTATCCCACGGTGCTGGGACGTCGCACGGTGTTCCAGGGCCAGCCTGATTATTTTGCCAGCCAGATGGCCCAAATCGTCCGGGCGGGCGCCGCCATCGTGGGCGGCTGCTGCGGCACCACGCCGGCGCATATGGCCCGGACGGCGGAGGTCCTGGCAAAGCCCCTGCCCCCGGTGGCAGCGGCCCCGGCGGAAGCGCCCCGGGAAGCGGCGCCCCCCTCCGCCAACTCCCTGTGGGAGAAGCTGGAGCAGGGCAAACGGGTCATCGCCGTGGAGCTGGACCCACCGGTAGATGACGACATCGCCCCTTTTCTGGAGGGGGTGCAGACTCTGCAGAGCGCGGGAGCTGACGCTGTTACCATCGCCGACTGCCCCATCGGCCGCCCCCGGGCGGACAGCAGCCTGCTGGCCTGCAAGCTCAAACGGGAGCTGGGGGTGGAGCCCCTGCCCCACATGACCTGCCGGGACCGGAACCTGAACGCCACCAAGGCGCTGCTGTTGGGCCTCTCTATGGAGGGGATCCACAATGTGCTGCTGGTGACAGGGGACCCCATCCCCACGGAGGACCGGGACGAGGTGAAGAGCGTCTTCAACTTCAACTCCCGGAAGCTGGCCCGGTACGTCAGCGGCCTCAATGAGACCGCCCTGCGGATGCCCTTCCGCATCTACGGGGCGCTGAACGTCAACGCCCGCAACTTCGCCCAGCAGCTGAAAATCGCACGGGAGAAGGAAGAAAACGGCGTCTCCGGCTTCCTGACCCAGCCGGTGCTGTCGGCGGAGGCCCTGGAGAATCTGAAGCTGGCCCGGGAGACCCTCCATGGCAAGATTTTGGGCGGTATCTTCCCGGTGGTCAGCCACAAAAACGCCTGCTTCCTCAACAACGAGATCGCCGGCATGCGGGTGAGCGACGAGATCGTGGCCCTGTACGAGGGCCTGGACCGGGCTGCTGCGGAGGACCTGGCGGTGACCATCTCCGCCCGCATCGCGGCGGAGATCGCCCCATACACCGATGGCGTATATCTCATGACCCCCTTCCGCCGGGTGGCGCTGATGGAGCGCATTATCGCCGCCATTCAATGAAAGCAAAAAGCCGTCCGGTTCTCCGGACGGTTTTTTGTCAGTTTTTGGCGGGACGGAAACGGCTGATCAGAGTGCCCAGAGCGCCGCAGACCGCTGCCGGGACCACCCACCCGAAGCCCAGGGCGGCCAGCGGCAACCGGGCCAGGAAGGGCATGTCCAGACCAAAGGAGGAGGCGGTCTCCAGCAGGCTGAACACCAGAGCACCCAGGGCGGCCATGCGGAATACCCAGTCGCTTTGAATGCGGCGGTCGAAGAAGGACAGAAAAATCAGCACCAGTGTGGGAGGATAGACGATGCTGAGGATAGGGGCGGCGATGGAGACAATCTGATCCAGTCCCAGGTTGGCCGCCGCCGCGCTGAACAGGCAGATGGCAACCACCAGCCAGGTGTACCGCAGCTTGCCGCCAGAGAGCTTGGAGAAGTAGGAGGCGGCGGAGCTGACCAGGGCCACGGCTGTGGTGACGCAGGCCAGAGCCACTACGATGGAAAACAGGATGATACCGGCTTTTCCCATGAGGTTCCGCACGATGGAGACCACCAGAAAGGTCCGCAGCACCGACAGGTCGAAGAACCGGGAGGTGGTGACGCCCAGATAGGTGAGACCCAGATAGACCACCAGCAGGGCCACACCTGCCACAATGCCGGCGCCGGCCACCACCCGGGTCTGGGCTTTGGGGTCCGTATAGCCCTTGTCCCGGGCGCTTTTCAGGATGATGATGCCGAAAACCGCCGCCGCCAGCACATCCATGGTCTGATACCCCGCCTCAATGCCGGTGACGGGGACGTTGTCCACCAGCACCCGGTCAGGCACCGGGCCGATGGGGTCCAGCACGCCCTTCACGATCAGCACCAGCAGGCCGATCAGCAGCACGGGGGTCAGCACCTTGCCCACGATATCCACCACGGCGGACTCCCGCAGGCACAGCAGCAGGATGACTGCAAAAAAGAGTATGGAGAAAAGCGCCGGGCTGAAGCCGGGCACCAGGGGGGCCAGAGACATCTCATAGGTAGTAGCCGCCGTCCGGGGAATGGCCAGCATGGGGCCGATGCACAGAATGATGGCGCTCATCAGCAGAGTGGAGGGGACTTTGCCGATGCGGCGGGTCATGTGCTCCGGGCTGCCGCTGCGGAGTACGGCGGAGAGGGCCGCCAGGGCCAGACCGATGTCGGCCAGATAGTAGCAGGCGAAGCCCAGGAACCACTGCCTGCCGCAGCTCAGCCCCAGGTAGGGCGGAAAGATTACATTGCCCGCTCCGAAAAACATGGAGAACAGGGCGAAGCCGATGACGAACATATCTTTGAGGGAACGCTTCATAAAGTAATTCCTCCGAGATTTGATGAAAAAACGACAAAAGAGGGGGTTTTCACCCCCGGATAGACATGATATACTATGATTTGATTGTAGCGGATGTTTCATGCAAAGTCAACGCTGGGCATAGGCGGGACACTGTATGTTTCAGGTTTTTTCTGAACAGGAAAAAATTTTTGAAAACCGGGAACTTTTTTGCAGACTGTCCCGTCTGACAAGAGGAAACCTGACAGGCGTCCGGTGACGCCGGAAAATTGTGATGAAAACAAGGAGTACATACTGATGAACAAGAGACTGCTTTCCATGCTGCTGGCCCTGGCCATGGTGCTGGCCCTGACCGCCTGCGGCGGCAAGAAGGAAGAGGAGAAGGAACCGGAGAAGCCCCAGGTGGAGGAGCCTGCCGAGCAGCCGGAGGAGCCTGCTGAGGAGCCTGTGGACGCCGAGGAGGCCCAGCCTGAGGAGACCGAGCCCGCCCAGCCGGAAGAAAAGCCCGAGGAGCCCGCCGAGAAGCCCGCTGAGCCGGAACAGAAGCCCGAGAGCAAGCCTGCGGAAAAGCCTGCGGAAAAGCCTGCCGAAAAACCCGCTGAGGAGCCTGCCGCTCCCGTGGAAAAGCCTGCTGAAAAGCCTGCGGAGAAGCCCGCTGAGAGCAAGAGCGTGGACCTGGCGGCTTTCTATGAGTCTGTGTTCAGTGGCGGCAATATGCCCGCCATGATGCAGGCGGAGGGAGAGGTGCTGGATGCCTTCTATCCCGGTCTGACCGCCATCAAGACCAACCAGTGCGCCGTGTACACCGCCATGATCTCCGCCGCCGTGGGTGAGATCGCCCTGGTGGAGGTGCAGAACAGCGCCGACGTCCAGGCGGTGAAGGACATCTTCCAGGCCCGCGTCAGCTATCAGGTGGGCGACAACCAGAACCCCGGCGGCGCTTGGTATCCCGCCAGCATCGAGGGCTGGAAAAACGGCTCCCGCATTGTCTCCAACGGCAATTACATCATGCTGATCGCCCTCAGCGAGGGCGCGGACGACGTGGTGAACAGCTTCAACGCCCTGTTTGCCTGATCGGCACAGAAACAGAAAAGGACTTCCGAATTCTCGGAAGTCCTTTTGTTTATAAAAGCGATCAGATCTTGACCAGCTCATAGGCCCGGCTGCCCAGACCGATCTTTTCGGCGTGCTCCAGGCAGGTCTCCCAGGCGGTGTCCGGGTGGGCCCGCTTGAACAGGTCGCCCTCGTTGCAGGCGCACTCCTTGTCAAAGAGCACGGAGTTCGGCAAGGGAGGCTGTGCCAGCACGGCGTCGGCGCAGGCCTGGTCCAGAGCCACGGGGTCGAAGGAGGCGAACATGCCCACGTTGGGGGCGATGGGCACATCGTTTTCCCCGTGGCAGTCGCAGTTGGGGGAAATGTCCATCACCAGAGAGATGTGGAAGCAGGGGCGGCCATCCACCACCGCCTTGGTGTACTCGGCAATCTTCTTGTTGAGGATCTCCGGGGCCTCGTCGTACATGCACTGGATGGCGTCCTTGGGGCAGACCGCCAGGCACCGGGCACAGCCCACGCACTTGCCGGTGTCAATGGTGGCCTTGCCGTCATCACCGAACTGGGGAGCGCCGTGGGCGCAGATCTTGGCGCAGGCTTTACAACCAATGCACTTCTTCTGTTTGACAAAGGGCTTGCCGGAGTTGTGCTGCTCCATCTTGCCCGCCCGGGAGCCGCAGCCCATGCCGATGTTCTTCAGGGTGCCGCCCATACCGGCCTGCTCATGGCCCTTAAAGTGGGTCAGGGAGATGAACACGTCCGCGTCCATGACAGCCCGGCCGATCTTGGCAGCCTTCACATATTCGCCGCCCTCCACGGGGACCTCCACCTCATCGTTGCCCTTGAGACCGTCGGCGATGAGGATGTGGCAGCCGGTGGAGTAGGGGGTGAAGCCGTTGACGTAGGCGGACTCAATGTGGTCCAAAGCGTTCTTGCGGCCTCCGATGTACAGGGTGTTGCAGTCCGTCAGGAAGGGCTTGCCGCCTTTGTCCTTCACCAGGTCCACCACCACCTTGGCCCAGTTGGGCCGCAGGTAGGCCATGTTGCCCGGCTCACCGAAATGCATCTTGATGGCGACGTACTTGCCCTCCAGGTCCATGTCGCCGAAGCCAGCGGTCATGATGAGACGGGCCAGCTTCTGGGGCAGGTTTTCCCGCCAGCTGGGGCAGCGGAAATCCGCAAAGTAAACCTTTGATGTCTCGGCCATGTTGAAACTCCTTTGTGATTGTGATGTAGTGGGGCCGGGACCAATCTTTGGCCCCCGCAGATGTTTTACTCGTCTAAATCCACACTGATATTGTCTGTCCCGTGCTGGCTGAACTCCGCCATGTAGGCGTCGATCCGCTCCATGAGGGCGGAGTAGTTCTCCCGGGTCAGAGGCTCGCCGTCCAGGTCCTTCAAAGCCAGTTCCTCCGCCAGAATCTCATAAAAGACGACATCCTCATAGTTTTCAATGGCCTCGTGGATACCGCCGTCGGCGAAGGCCCGGGAGGGGATCAGTTCCCCCTGATACAACTCCACCAGCTTGCTCATTTTGTGTTGGAGACAGTGGGAGAACACCAGGCTCTCCACCTGGTCGTATTCCTTGATGCGGTCATCCTCGCGGGTGGAGTTTATCACCCAGTTTCCTATGTACACCAGATCCAGCAGATAGCGGTACTGCTGCTCCG
>CAYWYW010000002.1:11052-50801 GCA_964462715.1 uncultured Oscillibacter sp. | reverse complement strand
ATGACGGTGCCGCCGGGGACGCCGGGAGCGCCGATGGCGAAGATGCCCAGCAGCAGGCAGAACAGGATCATGGTGCCCACAGAGGGGATGGAGCCGTACAGGATCTTGGAGATGGTCATGACGAAGAACACCTCCGTCAGCACGGAGCCGCACAGGTGGATGTTGGCGAACAGGGGGATGCCGAAGCTGACCATGTCATGCCGCAGCACCTTGCTCTTACGGGCGCAGTCCAGAGCCACAGCCAGGGTGGCGGCGGAGGACATGGTGCCCACGGCGGTCAGGTAGGCGGGACCGTAGTGGCGCAGGACCTCCCAGGGATTCTTGCCGGAGTAGGCTCCGGCCAGCAGGTACAGCACCGTCAGCCAGATGTAGTGGCCCAGCATGACGATGATAATGATCTGGAGGAACGCGGGCAGCTGACGGGTGATCATGCCCTCGTAGCTCAGGTTGCAGAAGGTGGCGGCAATGTAGAAGGGCAGCACGGGAATGATGATCTTCTTCACGATGTCCAGCACGATGTTCTGGAACTCCGCCAGCAGGCCGATAAACCGCTGAGACTTGGTCCAGGTGGCCGCCAGACCGATCAGCACAGACAACACCAGGGCGCTCATCACGGGCATGATCTGGGGGATGTTCAGTTCGAACACCACGCCGGGCAGCTCCCGCAGGCCCGCCACGCTGGTGTCGATGGACAGGTGGGGGATCAGGGCATATCCTGCAGCGGTGGACATGAAGGCCGCGCAGATCGAGGAGACATAGGCGATCACCACCGCCACGCCCAGCAGGCGGGAGGCGTTGGCGCCCAGCTTGGTGATGGAGGGCGCGATGAAGCCGATGATGATGAGGGGGACGCAGAACGTAATCAGCTGGCCCATGATGTACTGGAGCGTAACGATGACCTTCATCACACTCTCCGGGAACACCAGGCCGCAGAGGATACCCACCGCAATACCCAGAAGCAGGCGGAAGGGCAGGCTGCCAAACAGTTTTTTCATAATGACCTCCTAATCAAATTCACATCCGCCCAAAGGCGGCGTCCACAAAGGGCACACACATGGCCCCTTTTGTGTTTATCTTACCCGATGGGGCAGAGAAAGTCAACGCGGGGTCCGTTCCACTTTCCACAAAAGCGGACATTTTTTCTTGAAATTGAATCGTTTTCTTCCATATTTTTCGATTTATATTGACAGGAAAATACAAATTCTGTTATCATCGGGTCAGATGGGCTTTTCCGGTGGCCCACCCTATGGTCATTTTCTTACGGCAAACCTTTGATCTACACATGGAAGGAGCTTGTTACTTATGGAGAAACAGGTCAAACGGATCGGTGTCCTCACCAGCGGCGGCGATGCCCCGGGCATGAACGCCGCGGTCCGCGCCGTGGTCCGAACCGCCGTCAGCCAGGGCATTGAGTGCGTGGGCATCCGCCGGGGCTGGAACGGCCTGATCAACAGCGACTTCGTCCCCCTGAAGGCCTCCAGCGTCAGCCATATCATCAACAAGGGCGGCACCATGCTCTATACCGCCCGCAGCCTGGAGTTCATGGACCGTCCCGGCCGGGACAAGGCCCTGGCCACCTGCCGGCTGCTGGGCCTGGACGGCATCGTGGCTATCGGCGGAGACGGCACCTTCCGGGGCGCCCTGGCCCTCAGCCGCCAGGCGGCCGAGGCGGGCCTCACTCTGCAGACGGTGGGCATCCCCGCCACCATCGACAACGACATCGGCTGCTCCCACTACACCATCGGCTTCGACACCGCCTGCAACACCGCCATTGAGTGCATCGATAAGCTGCGGGACACCATGCAGTCCCACGAACGCTGCTCCGTGGTGGAGGTCATGGGCCGTCATGCCGGCTATCTGGCCCTGTACGTGGGCATCGCCGTAGGCGCCACCGCCGTGCTGATCCCGGAGCGTCCCCTGAACTTTGAGGAGGACATTGTGGAAAAGATCCGCCGGGCCCGCCTGGCTGGCAGCACCCACTACATGATCGTGGTGGCCGAGGGCGCCGGCAGCGCCGTGGATATCGCCAAGCGCATCCATGAGGAGGTGGGCATCGACCCCCGCGTCACCGTGCTGGGCCACATCCAGCGGGGCGGCTCTCCCTCCGCCCGGGACCGGGAGACCGCCAGCCGCATGGGCTACCGCGCCGTCATGTCCCTGATGGAGGGCCGCGGCAACCGGGTGGTGGTCACCCAGGACGGCAGCATCACGGACATGGACATGGAGGAGGCCCTGCAGATGGTGAAGTCCTTCCCCATGGAGCGCTATCAGATCCTGGGGTCCCTGTCCATTACCCAGAGTTGACCCATATCCCCACATACAAAATCCCCCGCGTTCAAAGCGAACGCGGGGGATGCTTTTATTTCAGCGGGGCGGCGTGCCGCACGATGCGCCGCTTCCAGATGGAGGGCGCACACAGCAGCAGCATGGGGAAGATCTCCAGCCGTCCCACCAGCATATTGAAGGACAGCAGCAGCTTGGCCCACGGAGAGAACTGGGAGAAGTTGCCCATGGGGCCCACCACTTCCAGGCCGGGGCCGATGTTGTTGATGCAGGCCGTCAGGGCCGTGAAGGTGGTAACAAGGTCGAAGCCCTCCAGCGCCAGCAGCAGGAAGGACACCGCGAACACCAGCACATACACGCTGATGAACACGTGGACGCCCCGGACGCTCCGTTCCGTCAGGGGCTTGCCCTCGAAACGGACCGTGGCAATGGCGTTGGGATGCAGCATCTTCCGCATGTCCGCCAGGGAGGATTTCACCAGGATGACCACCCGGGCCACCTTGACGCCGCCGCCGGTAGACCCCGCGCAGGCACCCACGAACATCAGCACCACCAGGATGCCCTTGGAGAGGGTGGGCCAGGTGTTGAAGTCCGCCGTGGCGAAGCCGGTGGTGGTGATGATGGAGGACACCTGGAAAAAGGCGTAGCGCAGGCTCCGGCCCACGGAGCCGTAAATGTGGAGGATATCCACGGCGATGGCGATGACCGCCGCCGCCACGATGCCCAGATACGCCCGCAGCTCCTCGGAATGGAACACATCCTTAAACCGCTTGATCAGCAGGAAGTAGTACAGGTTGAAGTTCACACCGAACAGCAGCATGAACACGCCGATGACCACGTCGAAATAGGCGCTGTCGTAGGCGCCCACGCTGAGATTGCGGTTGCTGAAGCCGCCGGTACCGGCGGAGCCGAAGGCGTGGATGCAGGAGTCGAACAGGGGCATCCCCCCTGCCATCAGCAGGACGATCTCCAGGACGGTCATCACCAGATAGATGCCGTAGAGGATCTTGGCGCTGTCGCTCATGCGGCTCACCAGCTTGCCCACGGAGGGGCCGGGCACCTCCGCCCGCATCAGGTGCATGCCGTGGCCGTCGGTCATGGGCAGAATGGCCATGACAAAAACCAGCACGCCCATGCCGCCCACCCAGTGGGTAAAGCTGCGCCAGAACAGGCCGCTGCGGCTGAGGGGCTCCACCGCCGTCAGGATGCTGGCGCCGGTGGTGGTGAAACCGGACACCGTCTCAAAAAAGGCGTCCACGTAAAAAGGGATATCCCCGGAGAGCACAAAGGGCAATGCGCCGAAGGCTGACATCAGCAGCCATGCCAGGGCCACCACGGCAAAGCCGTCCCGGGCGTACAGGGCCGTCCGGGCGGGCTTCTTCCGGCCCATGACCAGGCCCACCGCCACCAGCAGCAGCGCCGTCAGCAGGAAGGGCCGCAGGGATTCCCCGTAGGCCAGGGCCGTCACGGCGGGCAGCGCCAGCAGGGCAGCCTCGGTCACCAGGATGCGTCCAATGACGTATCCGATCATTTGATAGTTCACAGCCGTCCCGCCTTTACTGCATGATGTCGTGGATGTCCTGGAGGGTGGTGTCCGTGGTCACCACGATCACGTCATCCCCCAGCTCCAGTGCGTCATTGCCGGAGGGGATGACGATGCGCCCGTTCCGCCGGACGATGCCCGCCAGCAGGATGCCGCTCTTCAACTTCAGGTCCTTCAGGGGCACGCCGATAAAGGGCACATCCTGGGTGACGCCGAACTCCAGAGCCTCCACCGCGCCGTCCACCAGCCGGTGGAGGGTCTTGATCTTGGCGCCGGAGGCGCTCTCCATAGCCCGGACGTACTGGACGATCAGCTCCGTGGTGACGGAGGCGGCGGAGACCACGCTGTCGATCATGTGCTCCGTGGACACCAGGTCCATCAGGGACCGGCGGTTGATCTTGGCCACCACCTTACAGCAGTCGCCGGACAGGCGGGCGGCGCTCATGGACATGAGGATGTTGGCCTCGTCGATGCCGGTGATGGCCACGAAGGCGTCGGTCTGCTCGATGCCCTCCTCGACCAGCAGCTCACTGTCGGTGCCGTCGCCCACGATCACCAGGGCCTTGGGCAGCCGCTCGCCCATCTGGACGCAGCGGGCCTCGCTCTGGTCGATGATCTTGACGGACATGCCCATTTCGATCAGCTGGGAGGCCAGGTAATAGCAGATCTTGCTGGCGCCCACGATCATGACGGAGGACGCCCGGTTGCGGAACACGCCCAGTTGGCGGAAGAACATCTCCAGCTGCTGGGGCGAGGAGGTCAGGTAGATCTTATCCCCGGCCTGCAGTTGGAAGTCGCCGGAGGGGATGATGGTCTCCTTGCCCCGGGCCACGGCGCAGATCAGCACCCGGACCCGGACGGTCTTATAGAGGTCGCTGAGCCGCATCCCGTGGAGGGTGGAGTTGGCCGGCAGCCGGTATTCCACCAGCTCCAGGCGGCCCTTGGAGAAGGACTCCAGCTTCATGGCCGTGGGGAACCGCAGCACACGGGCGATCTCCCGGGCGGCGGCCTTCTCCGGGTTGATGGACATAGTGAGGCCCAGCTCCTCCCGCATGAAGCGGAGCTGCACCTCGTAATCCGGGTTGCGGATGCGGGCGATGGTGTGCTCCACCCCCAGCTTTTTGGCAACCAGGCAGGCCAGAATGTTGATCTCGTCGCTGGAGGTGGTGGCGATCAGCAGGTCGGCCTTGTCGCTCTCCGCCTCCTTCTGGACGCCGTAGCTGGCGCCGTTGCCGCACACGCCCATGACGTCATAGACGTTGATGATATTGTCGATCAGCTGGGCATGCTCGTCGATCACGGTGACCTGATGCTCCGCGGATAGCTGCTGCGTCAGCGCCACGCCAACCTTGCCGGCACCCACGATGATGATTCTCATAGGGTCCTCCCATTTCATAACAGATGCGGATATACCGCTCTTCTGAAAGATAATCAAAAGATGGGCTAAAGATAACCCGTCATCAGATAAAGACATTATAAAGGAACAGACGTAAAAATGGAATACCCGTTTCGTTAAAATTACCTATCCCAGTTCCCCAAAATTTTTCTTGACAAACGACCCATCCCCGGATACAATATGGTTCAAATATTTTAGTTAAATAATTTTAATTAAAATAATTTAGATTTTTGCAATAAGGAGTATCAATATGGAATTCGAGAAAGTGCGCGATATCATCGTGGAGACCCTGGGCTGTGACGCCGAGCAGGTGAAGCCGGAGGCCACGCTGTCCGAGGACCTGGGCGCCGACTCCCTGGCCGCCGTGGAGCTGGTCATGGCCCTGGAGGAGGCCACCGGCATCGCCATCGACGACGCGGACGTGGGCAGTCTCAAGACCGTGGGCGACATCCTGGCCTATCTGGAGGCCCACAAGAACTGACCTCCCTCCCCCGCCGGGTCCCCCCGGCGGGACAGCCTGTCGGAATATTTCCGCCAGGCCGTGCAAGCTTTCAAAACTTCAAAAAAGTTTTGAAAGCTTATGATCGAAATGACGCGGGACACCCCTCCCGGGTTTCCCGCGCACACCCTTCCTCCCCGTTGTATCAGTCACACGACTGGACTGACGCCCCCGCCGGCGGGTATCCCCCGGCGGGACTCTTTCTGCTGAGAAAGGAATCCCTATGACCAACCAAGAGATGTTCAACCTGATGGACCGCTTCCAGCGCAGCACCATCCATGCCATGAAGCTGTCCAGAGGGGATTTCTCCATAGAATTGACCAAGGCCCCGCCGGCGCCGGTGGCCGCCAACCTGCCTGCCGCCCCCGTGCCGGTCCAGGCGGCGCCCGTCCAGCCGGAGGCCCCCGCTCCCCAGGCGGAGGGTCCCACCATGGACGCCCCTCTGGTGGGCACCTTCTACGCGGCCCCGGCCCCGGACCAGCCCCCCTTCGTGGCGGTGGGCGACCACGTGAAGCAGGGCCAGACCGTCTGTCTCATCGAAGCCATGAAGATGATGAGCGAGGTCCCCGCCCCCTGTGACTGCGTCATCGAGGCCATTTTGAAAAACAGCGGCGAGCTGGCGGCCTTCGGCGAGCCGCTGCTGCGGTACCGGCCATGCTGAAGCGGGTCCTGATCGCCAACCGGGGCGAGATCGCCCTGCGGATCCAGCGGGCCTGCCGGGAGCTGGACATGGAGACCGTAGCCGTCTACTCCCAGCCGGACGCGGAGGCCCTCCACGTCCAGCTGGCCACCCAGGCCGTCTGCATCGGCCCCACCCGGGCCGCGGACAGCTACCTAAACCAGGACGCCCTGCTGACGGTGGCCCTGGCCACCGGCTGTGACGGCATTCACCCGGGCTACGGCTTCCTGTCGGAAAACGCCGGTTTTGCCGACGCCTGCGCCCGGGAGGGTCTCACCTTCATCGGTCCCTCCGGGGACACCATCCGGAAGGCGGGCTCCAAGTCCGCCGCCCGGGACATTATGAAGGCGGCGGGGGTCCCCGTCACCCCCGGCTCCGACGGCCCCGTGTCCTCGGTGGAGGACGCTCTGGCGGCGGCGGAGCGGGTGGGCTATCCCGTGCTGCTGAAGGCCAGCGCCGGAGGCGGCGGCCGGGGCATCCGCCGGTGCGACAGCGCTGAAGTGCTTCCCGCCGCCTACGCCGAGGCCAAAGCGGAGGCCCGGGCCTGTTTCGGCAACGACGAGATGTACCTGGAGAAGCTGGTGCTCCGTCCCCGGCACATTGAATTTCAAATCCTGGCGGACCGCCACGGCAACGTCATCCACCTGGGGGACCGGGACTGCTCCATCCAGCGGCGGAACCAAAAGCTCATTGAGGAGGCCCCCGCCCGGTGCCTGACTCCTGAGCTGCGGGCCCGGATGGGCGACGCCGCCGTCCGGGCGGCCAGGGCCGTGGACTACGAGGGCGCAGGCACCGTGGAATTCCTGCTGGACAACGACGGGGAGCACTTCTACTTCATGGAGATGAACACCCGCATCCAGGTGGAACACGGCATCACAGAGCTCATCACCGGCGTGGACCTGGTGCGCCAGCAGCTGCGGGTGGCCTCCGGGCTGTCTCTGGATATGACCCAGGCGGACATTTCCCTGACGGGCCATGCCATGGAGTGCCGCGTCAACGCGGAGGACCCCCGGCAGGACTTCCGTCCCTGCCCCGGCACGGTGGAATTTCTCCACTTTCCCGGCGGCGCCGGGGTCCGGGTGGACTCCCACCTGTACAACGGCTGCGCCCTGCCCCCCTACTACGACTCCCTGGCCGCCAAGCTGATGGTCCACGCACCCACCCGCCTGGAGGCCATCCGGAAGATGCGCCGCGCTCTGGAGGAATTTGCTCTGGAGGGCTTCCCCACCAACGCGGAGCTCAGCTATCAGATTTTGTATCATCCCACCTTCGTCCGGGGCGGCTGCACCACGGCCTTCCTGGAGGAGAACCTCCCCCGGCTGCTGGACTTCAACCGCCGGGTGGACCAGCATGAGGACACCGTATGAATTCGATCTTTGCCAAGCGCCGCGCCCGGCTGCTGGCCATGAAGGCCATGCGGGACAACTACATTCCCGGCGACCATCTGACCGCCTGCCCAAAGTGCGGCCGGGAGAGCCCCCGCCGGGAGGTGGCCGGGAATCTGGCCGTCTGTCCCAAGTGCGGCTACCACTTTCCCATCGGCGGCTACTACCGTCTCAGCACCATTCTGGACCCCGGCTCCTTCCGGGAGCTGAACGGGAAGCTCCCTGCGGGAGACCCCCTGGCCTTCCCCGGCTACCGGGAAAAGCTGGCCGCCGCCCAGCGGAAGACCGGCCTGACCGAGGCCGCCGTCACCGCCACAGGCACCATCGGCGGGCAGAAATGCGTGGTGGGCGTACTGGACAGCCGCTTCCTCATGGGTTCCATGAGCGCGGCCGTGGGCGAAAAAATCACGCTCGCCATTGAGTACGCCGCCAAGAACAAGCTGTCCCTGATCCTTTTCGCCGCCAGCGGCGGCGCCCGGATGCAGGAGGGCATCCTGTCCCTGATGCAGATGGCAAAAACCAGCGCCGCCCTGGCCCGGTTCTCGGAAAAGGGCCTGCTGTATATCTCCGTCCTGACGGACCCCACCACCGGCGGCGTCACCGCCAGCTTCGCCTCTCTGGGTGACATCATCCTGGCGGAGCCGGGGGCCCTCATCGGCTTCGCCGGTCCCCGGGTCATCCGCCAGACCATCGGCCAGGAGCTGCCGGAGGGCTTCCAGCGTGCGGAGTTCCAGGAGGCCCATGGCTTCGTGGACGCGGTGGTGCCCCGGACCCAGATGCGGGACACCCTGGAGCGGCTGCTGCGGCTCCACGGAAAAGGAGGCCAGCCATGAGTGCTCTCACCGCCGCCCAGCGGGTTGCCATTGCCCGCCACCCCCAGCGGCCCAATATCACCGACTATATCGGGGCCCTTTTTACCGACTTTTTCGAGTGCCGGGGCGACCGGCTCTGCAAGGAGGACCCCGCCATTCTGGGGGGCGTGGCCTTGTACCACGGCCGTCCCGTCACCGTCATCGGCACCCGGAAGGGCAAGACTCTGGAGGAGAACCTGAAGTACAACTTCGGCATGCCGGGGCCGGAGGGCTACCGCAAGGCCCTGCGGCTGATGAAGCAGGCGGAGAAGTTCCGCCGCCCCATTTTCACCTTTATCGACACCTCCGGTGCCTACCCCGGTCTGGAGGCCGAGGAGCGGGGCCAGGGCGAAGCCATCGCCCGGAACCTCTATGAGATGAGCCGTCTCACCGTGCCCGTCATCGCCGTCATCACCGGCGAGGGCAACAGCGGCGGCGCCCTGGCCCTGGCTGTGGCCGACCGGGTGCTGATGCTGGAAAACGCCGTCTACGCCATTCTCTCCCCGGAGGGCTTCGCCTCCATTCTGTGGAAGGACGCCTCCCGCAGTGCCGAGGCCTGTGAGCTCATGCAGCTGACGGCCCCGGACCTGATGCGCCTGGGAGTCATCGACGGCATCATCCCCGAGCCGGACGGCGGCGCCCACACGGCCCCCCAGATGGCCCTGCGGGAGGTGGACCGGACCCTCCGCCGCCAGCTGGCCGTTCTCTCCAAGGAGAGCGGTCCCGCTCTGGCCGCCGCCCGGTATCAGAAATTCAGAAAGATGGGAGCACAAGCCCCCAAGGAGACACCATGAACGGAATCAAGATCAGGGGCACAGGCCGCTGTGTCCCGGAAAAGGCGGTGACCAACCAGGACCTGGCACGCATCGTGGACACCAACGATGAGTGGATCACCACCCGCACCGGCATCAGGACCCGCCGCCACTGCACCACGGAGACCCACACGGACCTGTGCGTGGGCGCCGCCAAAGCTGCCCTGGCCCGGGCTGGGGTGCGCCCCGAGGAGATCGGCGCCTGCATCGTGGCCACCGTCTCCCCCGACACTCTGGTCCCCTCCGCCGCCTGCCGCCTGCAGGCGGCTCTGGGCCTGCCCGGGGACATTTTATGCTTTGACCTGAACGCCGCCTGCACCGGCTTTCTCTTCGCCCTGCACACCATGGAGTGCCTGCTGAACGGTTCCCCCCGGAAGTACGGCCTGGTGGTGGGGGCCGAGGTTCTCAGCCGCCTCATCGACTGGGAGGACCGTGGCACCTGCATCCTCTTCGGCGACGGTGCCGGGGCCGCTGTGGTGGAGTGCCGGGAGGGCTGGTCCACCGCCCCCGCGGTACTGGGCTGCCGGGGTGACGACGCCCTGCTGCGGGTGGCCGGTCCCGGCACGGGGGAGCCGCCCCTCATCCGTATGGACGGCACCAAGGTCTTTAAATTCGCCGTGGAGACGGTTCCCCAGTGCATGGATCAGGTGCTGCAAAAGGCGGGCCTGACAGTGGAGGACGTGGATTTCTTCGTATTCCACCAGGCCAACGCCCGCATCATCGACCTGGCGGTGCGGAAGTACCGCATCCCGCCGGAAAAGTACTACAAGAACATCGCCGACTACGGCAACACCTCCGCCGCCAGCATCCCCCTGGTCCTCAGCGAGCTGCAGGAGCAGGGCAAGGTGGGCCCTGGCAGCCGGGTGCTGGTGGTGGGCTTCGGCGGCGGCCTCACCTGGGGCGGGATGCTTATTGAGTTTGCGTAAATCGTCCCCGCCCGCAGGCGGAAATCCCTCAAGGAGGTCACTCCACATGAAAAAGCTGAACGAAATTCTGGGGACCGAGTTCCCCATCATCCAGGGCGGCATGGCCAACATCGCCACCGGCGAGTTCGCCGCCGCCTGCTCCAATGCAGGTGCCCTGGGCGTCATCGCCACCGGCGGCATGCAGGACCCGGAGCTGCTGCGGACTCAAATCCGCATCTGCAAGTCCCTGACCGACAAGCCCTTCGGCGTCAACCTGATGCTGATGAACCCCTGCGCTGGAGACATGGCGAAAATCATCATCGAAGAGGGCGTCAAGGTGGTCACCACCGGCGCAGGCAGCCCCGGCCAGTACATCCCCGCCTGGAAGGACGCCGGGGTCACGGTCATCCCCGTGGTGGCGGCCTCCATTCTGGCCAAGCGGCTGGTGCGGGCCGGAGCCGACGCCATCATTGCCGAGGGCATGGAGTCCGGCGGCCACGTAGGCGAGATGACCACCATGGCCCTGGTGCCCCAGGTCATCGACGCGGTGGACGTACCTGTCATCGCCGCTGGCGGCATTGCCGACGGCCGTCAGGTGGCCGCCGCCTTCGCCCTGGGCGCCTGCGGCATCCAGGTGGGCACCTGCCTGCTGGCAAGCGTCGAGTGCCCCATCCACGACAATTACAAGCAGGCCATCCTGAAGGCCAAGGACAGCGACACCACCGTCACCGGCCGCTCCATCGGCGGTCCCGTCCGGGTGCTGAAGAACAAGATGGCCCGGGAATATCTGGCCCTGGAAAAGCGGGGCGCCACCCTGGAGGAGCTGGAGCACATCACCCTGGGCGGCCTGCGCCGGGCGGTGTTTGACGGCGACATGGACCGGGGCAGCGTCATGAGCGGCCAGGTGGCGGGCATGCTCCACGAGATCAAGCCCCTGCGGCAGATCTTTGAGGAGCTGTACAGCGGCGGCAGGGCCGTTCTGGAGGCGACAGGCAAGGAATGGCAGTGACGATTCGGGGCAAGACCCTTCCCCTCCCCATTCTGCAAGGCGGCATGGGCGTGGGCATCAGCCTGGACGGCCTGGCTGGGGCTGTGGCCGCCTGCGGCGGCATGGGCACCATCTCCACTGCCTTCTGCGGTTTTATGGAGCCGGACTTTGACCGGAATCCCAACGCCGCCAATCTCCGGGCACTGGAACGCCAGGTACGCCGCGCCAAGGAGTTAGCCAAGGGCGCGGGCCTGGTGGCCGTCAACGCCATGGTAGCCACCACCCAGTACGCCGACAGCGTCCGCACCGCCCTGCGGGCGGGGGTGGACGCCGTGGTCTGCGGTGCGGGCCTGCCCCGTGATCTGCCCGCCATCGCGGCGGAGGTGGCCGACAGCGACGCCGCCATCGCCCCCATTGTCAGCGGCGGCAGGGCAGCGGGCCTGATCTGCAAGCTGTGGGACAGGCACTACGGCCGCGTCCCGGACTTTGTGGTACTGGAGGGTCCCCAGGCGGGCGGCCATCTGGGCTTCTCCAAAGAGGAGGCTCTGGAGGCCCAGGCGGGACGGCCCAAGCCTCTCAGCGGCCTGCTCCATGAAGTGCTGGAATCCCTGGCCCCCTTCAAAGACAAGTACGGCCGGGACATCCCGGTGTTCGTGGCGGGGGGCGTGAAGGATGGCGCGGAAATGGCCCGCTACATGGATGGAGGCGCCGCCGGAGCACAGTTCGCCACCCGCTTCATTGCCACGGAAGAGTGCGACGCCAGCGACGGCTACAAGCAGCGGCTGCTGGGGGCCAGGCCGGAGGACATCACTATCGTCCAGAGCCCCGTGGGCATGCCGGGGCGGGCTCTGCGAAGCCCCCTCATCCGGCGGGTGGAGGCGGGCGCGCAGCCCCGTCCGGACCGCTGCGCCAAATGCCTGGTCCCCTGTGATTTCAAAACCACCCCCTACTGCATTTCCAAGGCCCTCATCGCCGCCCGGAACGGCGACTGGGAGAACGGCCTGTTCTTCTGCGGCGCAAACGCCGGAGAGGTGAACCGCCTCTCCACCGTCCGGGAGCAGATGGACCAGATCATGAAGGAATGGAGAAACGCACGATGAAATTGGGCTTTTTATACGCCGGACAGGGCAGCCAGCACCCCGGCATGGGTGTGGACCTGTACGACGCCTTTCCCGCCTTCCGCCAGGTCTTCGACCAGGCGGCGGGCTGCGTCGATTTTGATTTGAAGGAGGTCTCCTTCACGGACAGCCAGGGCGTCCTGAACCAGACCCGGTATACCCAGCCCTGCATGGTGGCTTTCGCCGCCGGGCTGACGGCGGCGCTGAAGGAGCGGGGCATCGTCCCCGCCGCGGCTGCGGGATTGTCTCTGGGCGAGTACTCCGCCCTCCACGCCGCCGGGGTCTTTGACGCCGTGACCGCCGTGGAGCTGGTGGCCTTCCGTGGCAAAGCCATGGAAGAAGCCGCCGCTGGACGGGAATCCGCCATGATGGCGGTGCTGAACCTGGGCCGGGAGCCCCTGCAGGAGGCCTGTCAGAAGGCTTTGGCCCTGGGCTGCGTGGTCATTGCCAACTACAACTGCCCCGGCCAGCTGGTGATCGGCGGCGAGAAAGCCGCCGTGGAAAAAGCCGCCGCCCTGGCCAAGGAGGCGGGCGCCCGGCGGTGCCTGCCCCTGAAGGTCAGCGGGCCCTTCCACACTCCCCTGATGGCCCCCGCCGGGGAAGCTCTGGCGGAGCGGTTCAAGGACGTGGCGTTCGGAATACCGTCCATCCCCGTCATTTTCAACTGTCTGGGCAGCGTGAAGGACGATTCCGTCACCATTCCGGAGCTGCTGGTGCGGCAGGTCCAGAGCAGCGTGTTCATGGAGGATTCCATCCGGTCCATGGCCGCTCTGGGCATCGACGCCTTTGTGGAGATCGGCCCCGGCAAGGCCCTCAGCGGCTTCGTGAAGAAGACCGCGCCGGAGTTACCCGTCTACGCCGTGGAAACGGCTGCCGATGTAGAAGCCCTTGTGAACGCAGTAAAGGAGAACACATAATGAATTTTGCTGGAAAGACCGCCGTGGTCACCGGCGGCAGCCGGGGGCTGGGCCGGGCCGTGTGCCTGGAGCTGGCGGCGGGCGGCGCCAACGTGGTGCTGTGCTACGCGGGCAACGAAACCGCTGCAAACGAGACCGCAGCCGCCTGCGAATCCCTGGGAGCCAGGGCCCTGGCCGTCCGCTGCGACGTGGCGGACAGCGCCCAGGTGAAGGCCCTGATGGACGAGGCCCTCCAGGCCTTTGGCCGCATCGACATTCTGGTGAACAACGCGGGCATCACCCGGGACGGCCTGCTCATGATGATGAAAGAAGACGATTTCGACGCTGTCATCAACACCAATCTGAAGGGTGCCTTCCTGTGTATGAAGGCGGTGGCCCGTCAGATGATGAAGCAGCGGTACGGCCGCATCGTGAATCTCAGCAGCGTGGTGGGCCTGCGGGGCAACGCCGGGCAGGTGAACTACGCCGCCAGCAAGGCCGGCGTCATCGGCATGACCAAGTCCCTTGCCAAGGAGCTGGCCAGCCGGGGCGTCACCGTCAACGCCGTGGCACCGGGCTTCATGGAGACGGACATGACCGCCGCCATGCCCGAGGCCGCCAGGACCGCCACCCTGGCCGCCATCCCCATGGGCCGCATGGGCGCGGCGGAGGACGTGGCCAAAACCGTGGCGTTCCTGGCCAGCGAGGAGGCCGGGTATATCACCGGACAGGTGATCGCCGTGGACGGCGGCATGAGCATGTAACTTGGTCCCCTGACAGGGGACACCCCACATCAAGGAGGTACTTCCATGAACCGACGCAGAGTCGTTATCACCGGCCTGGGGGCCGTCACCCCCGTGGGCCTCACCGCAGCCGACAGCTGGGACGCCGTCCGCCGGGGCGTCTGCGGCGTGGCCCCCATCACCCACTTCGATGCCTCCGGCATGAAGGTCCGTCTGGCGGCGGAGGTCAAGGGCTTTGAGCCGGAACATTACATGACCAAGCCCGAGACCAAGCGCACGGGCCGCTTCACCCAGTTCGCCATAGCCGCCGCCCAGGAGGCCCTGAAGGGCTTCGACAGCACCGGCACGGACCCGGAGCGGTGCGGCGTCATCGTCTCCAGCGGCATCGGCGGCCAGTCCATCACCGAGGCCGAGCACAGCCGGGGCCTGGATCGGGGCTGGGACCGGGTCTCCCCCTTTTATATCCCCACCGCCATCAGCAACATGGCGGCGGGCCAGCTGGCCATTCTGTCCAAATTCCAGGGCATGTGCTCCTGCCCGGTGACTGCCTGCGCCGGCGGCAGCAACGCCGTGGGCGACGCCTTCCACTACATCCGGGACGGCTACGCTGAGGTGATGCTCTGCGGCGGCACGGAGGCCGCCATCACCCCCCTGGCCATGGGCGGCTTCACCTCCATGAAGGCCCTGAGCCAGTCGGAGGACCCCAGCCGCGCCTCCATTCCCTTTGACGCCGAGCGCGGCGGCTTCGTCATGGGCGAGGGCGCCGGCATCCTGCTGCTGGAGGAGCTGGAGCACGCCCAAAAGAGGAACGCGCCCATCTACGCCGAGATCGTGGGCTACGGCGCCACCTGCGACGCCTACCACATGACCGCGCCTCTGCCCGATGGAAGCGGCGGCGCCAAGGCCATGGCCATGGCCCTGCGGGACAGCGGCGTGGCCCCGGAGGAGGTTGGCTACATCAACGCCCACGGCACCTCCACCCACCTGAACGACGCCGGGGAGACCGCCGCCGTCAAGACGGTCTTCGCTGCCCACGCCCACGCGCTTGCCATGAGCTCCACCAAGTCCATGACCGGCCACATGCTGGGCGCCGCCGGCGCCGTGGAGGCCGTTTTCACCGCCCTGACCCTGCGGGACGGCTTCCTGCCCGCCACCATCAACTACCGCACCCCCGACCCGGAGTGCGACCTGGACGTGGTCCCCAATGAGGGCCGCGCCGCCGGTGTGTGGTACGCCATGAGCAATTCCCTGGGCTTCGGCGGTCACAACGCCAGCCTGCTGCTGAAGAAATGGGAGGGCTGAGCCATGCTGCAGTATGACTCCAATCAGATTGCGGAAATCCTGCCCCACCGCTACCCCTTCGCCCTGGTGGACCGCATCGTGGACGGGGAGCCGGGCAAGTGGGCCAAGGGTATCAAGTGCGTCACCGTCAACGAACCCTTCTTCCAGGGCCACTTTCCCCAGAAGCATGTCATGCCCGGCGTCCTGCTGATCGAGGCCATGGCCCAGGTGGGCGGCGTGGCCATTCTCTCCCTGCCGGAGAACCGGGGCAAGCTGGCCTTTCTGGGCCGGGTCCACGACGCCCGCTTCAAGCGCCAGGTGGTCCCCGGCGACGTGGTGGAGATGGAGTGCGTCCTGACCAGGCAGCGGGGCCCCATCGGCGTGGGCACCTGCAAAGCCACCGTCAACGGCGAGGCGGCCGTCACCGCGGAGATCACCTTTGCCATTGGAGCGGAATGACTTGCCGTTTTCCCGCAAACTTGGTATACTGTCCTTTATGGAAACGATAACAGCGGGAAAGCAGGCGGAGCATATGCTGAAGCACGCGTTTTTCAACGTATACACCAAATTCAAGCTGCACTTTTATCAGGAGATCTTCCTCCGGTTCCAGAACCGGGAGGCCAGCCTTACCACGGTGGAGACCTTCTGCATGGAGAGCATCCTGGCCCTGGGCAGCCCCACGGTCAACGAGTTCGCCTCCTTCATGCGCATCTCTCCGCCCAACGCGGCCTACAAGGTCAACAGTCTGGTGAAGAAGGGCTACATCAACAAGGTACAGTCCCCGGACGACCGCCGGGAATACCACCTGGAGGTCACCCAGAAGTACCTGGATTACTACAACATCTCCGCCTCCTACATGGTGGAGGTCATGGACCGCATCGCGGCCCGGTTCTCTCCGGAGGACTGCGCCAAGCTGGAGGAGATGCTGACCATCGTCAACCAGGAGCTGATGCCCGAGGTGGACATTCCGGAAGCCCGGATGCCAGAGCCGCCGAAAAAAGAACAGCAGGCATGAACAACCGCCCCGGACCGATTGGGTCCGGGGCGGTACTTTTATATGCATTGGTCAAGGGACAAGTCAGAACAGTCCCTCCGGCAGGCGGATGTCCTCTCTGGGCACCTTGGCCCAGTCGAAATCCGCCAGCAGGGCTTCCGCCGTTTTCGGCTCTGCCGAGGGGTTGAAGCCCGCCGCATAGGCCAGCTTGCCCAGGATCTCCGCCGCCGTCATGCGGTCCCGCAGGCCGTCCAGCCCCGCGTCGGCGTTCCGCTTGGAGAGCCGGTGTCCGTCGCTGGCCAGCAGCAGGGGACCGTGGAAAAAGGCGGGTGGCTCCAGGCCCAGCAGGTGGTAGAGATACAGCTGCCGGGGGGTCGAGTCCAGCAGGTCGCTGCCCCGCACCACCTCCGTGACACCCATGGCGGCGTCATCCACCACCACCGCCAGCTGGTAGGCGAACATGCCGTCGGACCGCCGCAGCAGGAAGTCCCCGCAGTCCCGGGCCAGGTTTTCCCGGTAGGGTCCCATGTGTCCGTCAGTGAAGCCCCAGTCCCCGTCCGGGACCCGCAGCCGCAGGGCCGGAGCCCGGACTTTCTTCTTTTCCGCGATCTCCTCCACCGTCAGATTCCGGCAGGTGCCGGCGTAGAGCACCTGTCCGTCCTCCCGGTGCGGGGCGCTGGCGGCGTGGAGCTCCGCCCGGGTACAGAAGCAGGGATACACCAGGCCCATATTCTCCAGTTTTTTCAGGGCCTGCTCATACAGCGCCGTCCGCAAACTCTGCTCATAGGGTCCATCAGGTCCTCCCACCCCCGGGCCCTCGTCCCAGGTGAGGCCCAGCCACGCAAGGTCCGCCGCCATCTGCTCCCCGTACCGCCGGGGGCACCGGGCGGTGTCCAGGTCCTCGATGCGCAGCACCACCCGGCCGCCCTTCTGCCGGGCGCTGAGCCAGGCCAGCAGGCTGCACAGGATGTTCCCCAGGTGGATGCGCCCGCTGGGGGATGGGGCGAAGCGGCCCACGGTCTGCATCCGCACTCTCTCCTCTCAAACGTTCTTCCCTGATTATACCAGTCCCGGTCCCGTCCCGCAAGGCTCCCTTTTCCGCCCCGTTTCTCTGTGGACAGCCAGTTTCTGAACACTTCTTAACAGTTGTCCCACATACTGCCGCATACACTGTACCAGAAAACCGCCGCCCGCACTGTTTGATTTTGAGAAAAGGAGTGTCTGGACAATGAGCAACACGGAAAATCTGCAAAAGCAAGACGGCTTCAAAAGCAAGTGGGGCTTCATCATGGCCTGCATCGGTTCCGCCGTGGGCATGGCCAACATCTGGCGCTTTCCCAACATGGTCTCCACCTACGGCGGCATGACCTTCCTGCTCCCCTACTTCCTCTTCGTCCTGCTCATCGGCTCCTCCGGCGTCATTGAGGAGTTCGCCCTGGGCCGCTGGGCGGGAGCCGGACCCGTGGGGGCCTTCGGCAAATGCACGGAGGAGCGCACCGGAAAGCGCCGCCTGGGCGAGACCATCGGCGCCCTGCCCATCATCGGCTCCATGGGCCTGGCCATCGGCTACTCCGTCATCATGGGCTGGATCTTCAAGTACACCGCCATGGCCTTCACCGGAGAGCTGTACGCCATGGGGCAGGACATGGCCGTCATCGGCGGGACCTTTGACGTGGTGGCGGTGGACAACGCCCCCTGGGTCATCGTGGCCGTCATTGTCAGCTTCCTCATCATGTCCCTAGGGGTGGCGGGAGGCATCGAGCTCTCCTGCAAATTCATGATGCCCATTCTCTTCGGCCTGTTCCTGGCCCTGGCGGTCTATGTCGCTTTCCTGCCCGGCGCCGTGGACGGCTACCAGTACATCTTCACCCTGAATCCGGCGGGCCTTGCCAATCCCAAGGTCTGGATCTACGCCTTCGGCCAGGCCTTCTTCTCCCTGTCGGTGGCGGGGAACGGCTCTGTCATCTACGGCTCTTACCTCAGTAAAGATGTGGGCATCCCCGGCTCCGCCCGAAACGTGGCGGTGTTCGATACCATCGCCGCCCTGCTGGCCGCCTTCGTCATCATCCCCGCCATGGCAACTACCGGAGAGCAGCTCTCCGCCGGCGGCCCCGGTCTCATGTTCATCTATCTGGTCAACGTGTTCAACGGCATGCCCGGCGGCCGTCTGGTGGGCATCGTGTTCTTCATCTGCGTGGTGTTCGCCGGAGTCTCCTCCATCATCAACCTGTACGAGGCTCCCGTGGCCTTCCTGCAGGAAAAGCTCCACATGAAGCGGGTGCCCGCCGTGGGCATCATCCATGCCATCGGCGTGGTGGTGGCCATTCTGATCCAGGCCATCACCTCCCAGTGGATGGACGCCGTCTCCATCTACATCTGTCCCTTCGGGGCCCTGCTGGCGGGCGTCATGTTCTTCTGGGTCCTGAAAAAGGAGACCGCCCTGGACGCCGTCAATCAGGGCAATCACAAGGCGGTGGGCGGCTGGTTCTATCCCGTGGGCCGGTATCTCTACTGCCCCCTGTGCCTGGTGGCCCTGATCGCCGGAGCCGTTCTGGGCGGCATCGGCTGAATCCTCTCCCCATATAAACGAACCGCCGGGGCCGTGTCTATGCAGACACGGCCCCGGTACTTTTATGCGCAGGCAGAAGGTCTCACAGGGCGGTGGGCGGAACATCGTCCAGCCGCAGCAGGACGGCGTCCAGGTCCGCCGCGTCGGCCTCGTCGTGGGTCACCAGCAGCACGGGCTTTTCCGCTGCCGCCCGCCGGACGCAGGCCAGGGCCCGGGCCCGGTTTTCTCCGTCCAGGCCGGTGAAGGGCTCATCCAGCGCCAGGATGTCCGAGGGCGCCAGCAGCGCCCGGGCCAGAGCCAGGCGGCGCTTCATGCCGCCGGAGAAGTCCCGGACGGACTTCTCCCCCACGTCCCCCAGGCCCAGTTCTGTCAGCAGGGCAGTGGCCGCCGCCTCCCGGAAGTCCTTCCCGAGGACGAACCGCAGATTGCCCATGGCGTCCAGCTGCTCCAGCAGACGGTCCTCCTGAAAGACCGCCGCCCAGCGGCAGTCCGCGGGAATGCGCACCGTGCCGCTGTCCGCCGTCTCCAGGCCCAGCAGGATGCGCAGCAGGGTGGTCTTGCCCGCCCCGGAGGGGGCCATGAGGCAGGTGACGCCTGTCCCGGCGGTAAAGCTCATGTCCCGCAGCACGGTCTCGCCGCCGTAGGACTTGCAGAGGTTATGTACACAGAGCTCCATCAGCACCCCGCCTTTCCCGCCAGCGCGTCCACCAGCGCCAGAAACAGCTTTTCAAACACCACGGACACCGCCACGATGACGGCGGTCCAGGCGAAGAGGTCCGGGGTCTGGAAGTAGACCTTGGCGCTGTACAGACGCTCTCCCAGGGAGCCGCCGGGCAGGCCGATGACCTCCGCCGCGATGCCCGCCTTCCAGCACAGGCCCAGGCCCAGAGACACCGCCGTGCGGAAATGTGGCAGCACGGCGGGCAGGTAGACGGCCCGCACCTGCCGCCCCAGAGGCACCCGGAACACCCGGGCCATCTCCAATAGCTTCCCGTCGGTCTGGCGGATGCCCTCCAGCACCCCCAGGTACACCGGGGGAAACACCATCAGGAAGGCGATGAAGCAGGAGAGGGAACGGCTGTCCAGCCACACCAGGGCCAGGATGATGAAGGAGGCCACAGGGACCGCCTTCACCGCCGCCACCAGGGGGCTCAGCAGCTCCCGCACCCACCGCCACCGGGAGGCGGGCACCGCCAGCAGCGAGGCGGCGCAGCAGGACAGGAGGAAACCCCCGATGATGCGGAGGGCGGACCAGCCGATGGCCCGCCAGAAGGCGGCCGTCGCCGCCAGCTCCCCCAGCCGCAGCGCCGCGGAGACGGGGGAGGCCAGCAGCAGGTGGCCGTTGGGCCACAGGGCGGACAGGGCCATGCTGGCCCCCTGCCACACCAGCAGCCAGAAGGCCACCGCCCAGGGCCGTATGGAGTTTTGGGCGGTGTTCTTTTTCATAGGCTGCTCCTCAATGGATTAAACGTTATAGTAGAAATCGTCTCCCGGCAGCTTGCCGCCCACGGCAGTGGGCTCGGCTTCAAAGAGCACCTGGAGATAGCCGGAGAGCTTGGATGCCAGCTCGTCTCCGGTGATGCAGACGATGTTGCAGTAGGGCAGGGCCTTCTCCGCCACGGGAGCGGCCTCGATGATGCCGAACTGGCTGATGAGCTGGGCGGCGTCGGCGGTGTTGCTGTTGACCCAGTCCACAGAGGCGGCGTAGTCCTCCAGGAAGGCCGCCACGGCGGCGGGATGCTCCTCCACGAAGGACTTCCGGGCCACCACGACGCCGGTGATCATGCCGGAGCCGTTGTCCAGGGCGTCCCACTCGGCGGTCAGGTCCAGGGCCATCCGCAGGCCCTCGATCTTGGTCTGGGCCACGGTGACGAAGGGCTGGGGCAGCAGGGCGATGGTAGCGGCGCCGGAGGCCAGAGCCGCCACGCACTCGGCGTGCTCGGATTTCCAGTCGATGACCACGTCCTTGTCGGGGTCGATGCCGTTCTCAGAGAGCAGGTAGCGCAGGGCGTACTCCGGGGTGCTGCCCTTGCCGGCGGCCACGATGGTCTTGCCCGCCAGGTCCGCCATGGACTGGACCGCGTTGCCGTTCTCCACGATATAGATGACGCCCAGGGTGTTGACGGCCAGGGTCACGATCTGGCCCTCGGTCTTGTTATACAGCACGGAGCCCAGGTTGGCGGGCACGCAGGCCATGTCCAGGTCGCCCTTGATGAGACTGGGCGTCACCTCGTCGGCGGCGCCGGCCAGGGTGAAGTCATACAGGGGGCCGCCGGCGGACTGGGGATCGTCGCTCATCAGCTTCACCATGCCCATGGCGGTGGGGCCCTTCAGGGCGGCGATGCGGGTGGTGACGGCCTCCTCGGCGGGGGTCTCCTCCTGAACGGGAGTCTCCTGGGCGGGAGCTTCCTCCTGAGGGACGGGGGCCTCCTGCTTGGTGCCGCAGGCGGTCAGGGACAGGGCCAGCAGCAGTGCCAGGGCCAGAGACAGGGACTTCTTCCAAACATTCATATCAGTTTCCTCTTTTCATGTTCATTTGCCGTGAGATGCGGCGGGGGCGTCCCGCCGGTTCACAGGTTCTCGGGGGCGTACACCGTCTTGGCGGTGATGCCCTCCAGGCGGCCGATCTTGCCCGACAGGGCGGAGATCACGTCCGCCGGGGCGTCCATGGCCACGCTGATGACGTTCACCCCACGCTGATGGTAGGGTACGCCCATGCGGCCGATGATATGCTTTCCGTACTGGTGCAGCAGGTCATTGAGGGCGGCCACCGAGGTCCCCTCCCGGACGATGATGGCCAGCACGGCCACGCGGGTATCCATAGGTCCTCTCCTTTCCGAAAAAAATCCTCCTCCGCCGTTCAGGCGAAGGAGGATCGAAGCGTATCAACACCAGGCCCAGGTCTCCCTGTGCCGCGGTCCTCTCCTCTTCCGGCCCGGACGCATCCTCGCCGTCAGAACGACAGACATGAAGTTGGGTGTCGGCGGTCAGAAACAACTTCCCACAGACAAGTTACAGTTTATCACAAAGAGGCGGCTTCGGTCAAGGGGGCACAGCGGCCGAAGGTATAGGTCAGCTGGCGGATTTCCTGTGCCAGGGCCGGGGTGGTTTTTCCGGGCAGCATCCGCCAGCACCAGTTGTCCTCCGCCACGCCGGGAACATTCACCCGGGCCTGGGCCCCCAGAGCCAGGTAGTCCTGCATCTGGGCCACGAACAGTTCGGCCACGCTGCCCTGTCCGCTGCGGAGCACCGCCTTGCGGACGGCCTCCGTGTCGTCCCGGACCCCCAGGTAGCGCTCCACGAAGTCCCGCTCCTCTTCCCCGGCGCCCTCGTACCAGCCCACCAGGGTGTTGTTGTCGTGGGTGCCGGTGTAGCAGATGCAGTGGGCGGGGTAGTTGTGGGGCAGGTAGGCGTTGCCGGGGTTGTCGAAGGCGAACTGCAGCACCTTCATGCCGGGCAGGCCCGCCTGGTCCCGCAGCTCATGGACGGCGTCGGTCAGCAGCCCTAAGTCCTCGGCGATGTAGTGGACGTCGGCGTACCAGAACCAGGTGTTCAGTACCCGCAGAAGGTCCATGCCGGGGCCCTTCTCCCAGTGGCCCACCTTGGCGGTCTCCGCCCCGGCGGGCACGGCCCAGTAGCTCTCCAGGCCCCGGAAGTGGTCGATACGGATGGTGTCGAACAGGCGGATGGCGCCGTCCACCCGGCGGATCCACCAGCCGAAGCCGTCGGCCTTCATGTAGCCCCAGTTGTACAGGGGATTGCCCCACAGCTGGCCCTCGGCGGAGAAGTAGTCGGGGGGCACGCCCGCCACCTGGCTGGGCTTGCCATCGGAATCCAGCAGGAACTGCTCCCGCTCCGCCCACACGTCGGCGGAGTCCAGGGAGACGTAGATGGGGATGTCGCCGATGATCTTGATGCCCAGGCCGTTGACGTACTGCTTCAGGGCGGCCCACTGGGTGAAGAACCAGTACTGGACGCAGGTGTGGAAGGCCACGTCCTCCGCCAGTTTCTCCCGCCAGCCGGGCAGGACCCAGGGCTCATGGCGCCGCAGGGCCTGGTCGGGCCAGTCGTACCAGGCGGCGCCGCCGAAGTGGGCCCGGGCGGCGCGGTACAGGGCGTACTCCCGCACCCAGGGATTTTTCGCCGCAAAGTCCTCCACGGCCCGCAGGCCCTCCGGGCTCATGCGGCTGAAGGCCTTCCGCAGCAGGGGCTCCCGGGTGGCCTTCAGAGCCTCGTAGTCCACCTTGTCCGTGGATGGGACCTGGGCCTCCGCCAGCTCGGCGGCGGTCAGCAGGCCCTCCGCCCCCAGGGCGTCCAGGTCAATAAACAGGGGGTTGCCCGCAAAGGTGGAGGGGCTGGCGTAGGGGGAGTTGCCGGAGCCCACCGGGCCAACGGGCAGCACCTGCCACCACTTCTGGCCGGCCTCCTTCAAAAAGTCCGCAAAGTCCCGGGCCTCAGCGCCCAGGGAGCCGATGCCGTAGCGGCCCGGCAGGGAAAAGATCGGCAGCAGGATGCCGGATGCACGTTCCATAGGTTAAACCTCTCTTCACGCAATGTTCTCTTTCATTGTATGGGTTCAGGGGTGGGATGTCAAGGGCTCCCCGCCGCCAAAATGCACCCGTTCAATCCGCCGGAAGCGCGTCTCCCGGCGTCCAGTCCGCGCCAGCTTCGTCAGACAGGAACTCCACCGGATTCGCCTGGTCTCCCGTGCTTCTGGCGCCGCCCAGGTACGTCCAGGCGGTGCGGCCCACATTGTCCGTCACCCGCAGGGCGGCCGCCACCCAGTCGCCCTTCTCCAGAGTGATAGAGGTCTCATAGCCGGTGTAAAAGCTCATATCCACCATGCCCGCCTGGTCCCACAGCTCCAGGGCCTCCTTCACCGGCAGGACCTGCTCCGGCTCCGTCTCCCGGTTTCGGTACAGGCACAGCTCCACCGCCGTGGGCGTGATGGCGGCATCGGGGTTTTCCGCCCCCAGAAGTCTCAGGTCCAACTGCCCGAACGACACCTGGCTGGGTTTGGAGCTGCTCCAGCTGGCATACCACACGCACTCCTCCACGTTCAGGCGGAAGCGGTCGGGCCTGCAGTCCTCCAGGGTCTCCATGGGCGCGGTGCGGATGGTCTCGCCGTCGGTGAAGGAGACTGACAGCCGGATCTCCCGGTCCATGGGCACGGTCCAGTCCTCCGCCGTGTACAGGTCCCCTTCCAGCACGCCGTCGGCTGTGAGCTGCCGGCCATCTGACAGACGGGCGGTGAATTGGGCGGTGGTGTGGGCGGTCCGCTCCCGAGGCTGGGCCGTGACCCGCAGGGTCACCGTCTCCGCGGCGGGATCAAAGCCGGTCATCACGACGTTGTGGTCCGCCAGCAGGCCGCCGCTCTCTTCGCCGCCCGCCCCGGGCGTCTGGACATAGATATGGCCCGAAGAGCTGTTGACCTGAGACTGCAGCTGGTCCAGGCGGCGCTCCATGGCCCCCAGCCGGTTCCACAGACTCACCCCGCCCGCCAGCAGCAGCGCGCAGAGCAGCACGCCGCCCGCCAGGACCGCCAGCTTCCGCCGTCCGGTGGTCCTCCGCCGTGCCGCCTCATATTGGGCGGCCATGGTCTCCGCCGCCGCCATCTCCCGCTCCGACAGATCGTCCGGCTCCTCTACCCCCAGCAGAACACCTACGGTCACACCGAACATGCGGCTCATGGCGATCAGGTTCTCCAGCTCCGGGACGGCGGCGTCCGCCTCCCATTTGCTGACCGCCTGGCGGGAAACTCCCAGCCGCTCTCCCAGAGCTTCCTGGGAAAGACCCGCGGCCCGGCGACCCTCCTGGATGCGCCGGCCCAGGGTATTCGATTCATTCATGGCTTCGCCCTCCTTTACGGGGTGATGGTAGCAAATATGGCCGGCATCCGCAATCATCCGGCCGTTTCCTTTTGTCAACCGCCGGTTGCGGGGCTGTTTTCATAATAGCACAGGGCCCAGGAAAAAGAAACAGGCCGCTCCATTCGGAGCGGCCTACAGCGTTCTCAGAGGGTCTCACAGCATTTCACCGTGAGCGGCGAAATCCATTGCAATCATGTTTGGCGGCGGCACGTACGTCGCCAAACATACCTCTCACCCCGCAAGTGTGCGAGCGCAGCGAGTGCGCGCGGCGAGGTGCAATCCCCTATTCGTCAAAATGCCGCAGCATTTTGACGAGGTCACTTCATCAGCTCGTACATGACGGCCTTGATGGTGTGCATGCGGTTCTCGGCCTCGTCAAAGACGATGGACTGCTCGCTCTCAAACACCTCGTCGGTGACCTCCATGGCGCTGCGTCCGAACTTCTCGCCCATCTCCTTGCCCACCTTGGTCTTGTGGTCGTGGTAGGCAGGCAGGCAGTGCATGAAACGGCACTGGGATCCGGCGTTGTCCATGAGGGCCTTGGTGACCTGATAGGGTCCCAGCAGCTCGATGCGCTCGGCCCAGACCTCCACCGGCTCGCCCATGGACACCCACACGTCGGTGTACAGCACGTCGGCGTTCTTAGTGGCCTCCATGGGGTCCTCAATGAACTCCAGCACCGCGCCGGTCTCGGCGGCAATCTTCTGGCAGGTCTCCACCAGGGCGGCGTCGGGCATATAGGCCTTGGGGGCGCAGGCCACAAAGTGCATGCCCATCTTGGCGCAGCCCACCATCAGGCTGTTGCCCATGTTGAACCGGGCGTCGCCCAGGTACACCAGCTTCACGCCCTTCAGCTTTCCGAAGTGCTCCTGAATGGTCAGGAAGTCCGCCAAAATCTGGGTGGGGTGGAACTCGTTGGTCAGGCCGTTGAACACAGGGACCCCGGCGTATTTGGCCAGCTCTTCCACCAGCTCCTGGCCGAAGCCCCGGTACTCGATGCCGTCGTACATGCGGCCCAGCACCCGGGCGGTGTCGGCAATGGACTCCTTCACGCCGATCTGGCTACCGGTGGGGCCCAGGTAGGTGCTGCCCATGCCCAGGTCCTGGGCGGCCACCTCGAAGGCACAGCGGGTGCGGGTGGAGGTCTTCTCAAAGATGAGGGCCACATTCTTGCCCTCTAAGTAACGGTGGGGGATGCCGGCCTTCTTCTTGGCCTTCAGGTCGGCGGCGGTGTCCAGGAACTGCTGAATTTCCGCGGGAGTGAAGTCCAGCAGCTTGAGAAAATGGGTGTGGTTTTCCATGTCATGTCCTCACTTTATGTGGTGTGTCGGCTCCCTGCCGGGAACATCTAAAACTTTATAAATTCTATCAATTTTATAAAACCGTCCGCTAGTGTAAGTGTAAGAGCTAATGCAAATGTAAGTGTCAGTGCTACTGTCAGTGCAAGTGCGCGCACCGGTCTTCGCCGGAAGCCGCGCCCAAAAGAGAAGAAATTAGCTCAGGACTTTTTTCATGATGGCAAGGCCCTGGTCCATCTCCTCCTTGGTGATGACCAGCGGGGGCAGCAGCCGCATGCCGGGTCCGGCGGTCAGCACCAGCAGGCCGTTCTCAATGAGCTTGTTTGCGATCTCGCTCTTGTTGAAGCCCTCCTTCACCTCGATGCCGATCATCAATCCCATGCCCCTCGTCTGTCCGAAGCAGGGCAGATCCAACGCCTCGATCTGGTTGCGGAGGTAGGTGCCCTTGGCCTGGACGTCCTCCAGGAAGGCGTCGGTCAGGGTCTCCTGCACCACAAGGCCGGCGGCGGCGCAGACGGGGTTGGCGCCGAAGGTGGTGGCGTGGGTGCCGGGGCCCAGGACGTTGCGGCACTTCTCGTTTGCCATGATGCCGCTCATGGGAAGGCCGCCGGCGATGCCTTTGGCGAAGGACACCACATCCGGCAGAATGTCGTACTGCTGGAAGGCGAACAGCTTGCCGGTGCGGCCCACGCCGGTCTGGACCTCGTCCGCCAGCAGCAGCCAGTCACGCTCCTCGCAGAGCTTTTTCACGGCCTGGACGTAATCGTAGTCCAGGGGCAGTACGCCGCCCTCGCCCTGGACCAGCTCCATCATGACGGCGCACACATCGTCGCCCGCGGCGGCCTCCAGGGACTCCAGGCTGTTGGCGTCGGCGTAGCGGAAGCCCTCGGTGAAGGGGAAGAAGTAGTTGTGGAACACCTCCTGGCCGGTGGCCATCAGGGTGGTGATGGTGCGGCCGTGGAAGGAGTTGTTCAGGGTGATAATGGTGGCCCGGCCCTTGCCGTACTTGTCGAAGCTGTACTTCCGGGCCAGCTTGATCATGCCCTCGTTGGCCTCGCCGCCGCCGTTGGCAAAGAACACGCAGCTCTCCCCGGTGCGCTTGCACAGGGTCTCCGCCAGCCTGGCGGCGGGTTCGGTGTAAAACAGGTTGGACACATGGCCCAGCTTTCTGGCCTGCTGGGCGATGGCGTCGGCCCAAGGCTCGTTGCCGTAGCCCAGGTCGCAGACGCCGATGCCGCTGGTGAAGTCGATGTAGGCGTTGCCCTCGGGATCATAGAGGGTGGCGCCCCGGCCGTGGTCAATGACCACCGGGAAGCGGCCGTAGGTGGTCATGATGTACTGGTGGGTCAGGTCCTTGATCTGTTGAGAAGTCATATCAGGTTTCCTCCTTTTTCAGCATGGTGCCGATGCCCCGGTCGCTCAGCAGCTCGATGAGGATGGAGTGGGGGATGCGGCCGTCCAGGATGTGGACCCGCTCCACACCGCCGGCGATGGCGTCCACGCAGCACTGCATTTTGGGGATCATGCCGCCGGAGATGACGCCCTGGGCCACCAACTCCGGCACGTCGTAGGTATGGAGCACGTGGATGAGGCTCTCCTCGTCGTGGGGGTCCCGCAGCAGGCCCCGGACGTCCGTCAGCAGGATCAGCTTTTCCGCGTTCAGGGCCTCCGCCAGCTTGGCGGCGGCGGTGTCGGCGTTGATGTTATAGGCGGTGTCGGCGTCCATGCCCTGGGCCACGGTGGAGACCACGGGGATATAGCCTGTCATGAGGGCGTTTTCCACCGGCTCCGGGTTCACGCCGGTGATCTTGCCCACCAGGCCGTACTTCTCGTCCAGGCACTCCGCCTGGAACAGCTGGCCGTCCATGCCGCACAGGCCGATGGCCTGGCCCCCCAGGCGGTTGATCTGGGCCACCAGGTTCTTGTTGACCTTGCCGCAGAGGATGGACTGGACCACGTCCATGGTGGTCTGGTCGGTATAGCGCAGGCCGTCCACGAATTTGGACTCGTGGCCGATCTTTTTCAGCATGTCGGAGATCTCCGGCCCGCCGCCGTGAACCATCACCACCCGGATGCCCACCAGGCTCAGCAGGATGATGTCGCTCATGACGGCCTTCCGCAGGTCGTCGGAGATCATGGCGTTGCCGCCGTACTTGACCACAATGGTCTTTCCGGTGAATTTTTGAATGTAGGGCAGGGCCTCCACCAGGGTCTGGGCCTGCTGGGCATGGGAAGACATAAGAATCAGCTCCTTGTTGGATGCGAAGTATCCGCCCACGGGCGGGGACGGGGAATGCGGCCCCCACTTTTCTTTCGTCTTGCCGAAAGAAAAGTCGCCGCCGCAGCGGTGGAAAAGAAAGGCGCTGGGCGGATCAACTTGACACGCTTGTGTCAAGTTGACCGCAAATACGGGGGTCGTCGTGGTTGGTGCGGTACAGATTTGCAGTCCTGTACCGGGTGCGCTGTACCCTAGTGAAACAGAGGACTGCTTCCCCGCATTTGGGAGTGCGGTACATCTTTCGGGGATGGTCGACGAATGGAATTGCTTCTCTTTCCGCTGCCGCTCCCCGTCCCCGGGTGGAAAATCCAAAGGGGAGGGGCCGCAGCCCCGCCCCTTTGTGTCGTTAGGGGGTGTGGGGGCGGGATCGAAACGCCCCCACGTTTCTGGAGGGGGGCGCAGGGGGAGGGGTCTTTGCGCCAAAGACCTCTCCCCCTCTCCCCGTCCCGGTGGGGGCCACCGGACAGCATTTAAGTCCGGTAATCTCCGTTGATCTTGATATAGTCGTAGGTGATATCGCAGCCCCAGCAGGTGCAGGAAGCGCTTCCCTCGCCCAGGCTGATATTGATCTCCACGTCATGCTCCGTCAGGATCTTCTTGGCAAGGTCCTCATCAAAGTCCAGGCCACGGCCCTTCTCGCACACGGCAATGTCGCCCGCGGCGCTGGTGAAGTGGACGTCCACCTTCTCCGGGTCGAACTCCGCGCCGGAATAGCCCATGGCGCACAGGACCCGGCCCCAGTTGGCGTCGGCGCCGAAGATGGCGGCCTTGGTCAGGGTGGAGGAGATGACGGACTTGGAGACGGTCTCGGCCTGGGCCTCGTCGGCGGCATTCTTGACGGTGCAGGTGATGAGGTGCTTGGCGCCCTCGCCATCGGAAGCCATCTTCTTGGCCAGCTCCGTGCACAGGGCCCGGAGGGCCTCCAGGAAGGCCGCGTAGTCCTCACCCTTTTCGGTGATGACGGCGTTGCCCGCCATGCCGTTGGCCAGGACGCAGCAGGTGTCGTTGGTGGAGGTGTCGCCGTCCACACTGATGCGGTTGAAGCTGACGTTGACGGTCTCCAGCAGAGCAGTGCGGATCATTTCCGGAGAAATGGCGCAATCAGTGGTCAAAAAGCACAACATAGTGCCCATATTGGGGTGGATCATGCCGCTGCCCTTGGCGATGCCGCCCATGCGGACCGTCTTGCCGCCCACGGTGGTCTCCACGGCCACTTCCTTCTTCTCGGTGTCGGTGGTCATGATGGCGTGGGCCGCCGCGTCGCTGGCCTCCACGGAGTGCTCCAGAGCCGCGTACAGCTCCGGGACGCCGTCCTCGATGACCTTCACGTTGAGGGTCTGGCCGATGACGCCGGTGGAGGACACCAGCACGTCCTCGGGCTTGCAGCCGATGGCCTTTGCCGCCGCCTGGCACATTTTGATGGCGTTCTCCTCGCCGTGTGGGGCGCAGGCGTTGGCGTTGCCGCTGTTGGCGATGATGGCCCGGGCCTTCCCGTCGGCCAGATGGACCTTGTCCACATGGATGGGGGCGGCCTTCACCACATTCTTGGTGAACACGGCGGAGGCGGCGCAGTCCACGTCGGAGACGATGAGGGCCACGTCCTTCTTCCAGTTGGCGTGGGTCTTGACACCCACATGGATGCCGGCGGCCTTGAAGCCCTGGGCGGCACACACGCCGCCGTCGATAAATTTCAGCATATTCGTTACCTCGTTTTTCACAGGTTCAAGCCGGTGGTCTCTGCAAACCCCAGCATCAGATTCATGTTCTGGACGGCCGCACCGGAGGCACCCTTGCCCAGGTTGTCAAACAGAGCGGTGATGGTAAACTGTTCATCATTGCCCGCCACGTACAAAACCAGGGTGTCCTTCCCCGCCTGGGCGTTGGCGTACAGCTTGGCGGTGTCCGTGGTATCCGCCACATGGACAAGGGCCGCTCCCGCATAGTAGTCCGCCAGCTTCTGCCGGACCTCCGCAAGAGTGGAGACGCCGTTCATCTGGCCCATGTGGAAGGGGACCGTGGTGGCCATGCCCTTGTAGTAGTCGTCCACAATGGGGGTGAATACCGGCTTGTGGGTCAATCCGCAGAGCTTTTGCATCTCCGGCAGGTGCTTGTGTCCCTGGCCCATGCCGTAGGGGCAGGGGGCGAACAGCTCCTCCCCCTTGTCCGGCGACTCGTACTGGGCGATCATCTTCTTGCCGCCGCCGGAGTAGCCGGTCAGGGAGAAGCTGCTGAGACAGGCGTCTTTCGGCAGGATACCCATGGCAACCAGCGGGTACACCACGCTGATGAAGCCCGTGGCGTGGCAGCCGGGGTTGGCCACCCGCTTACTTTTCTGAATGGCCGCCCGGCGCTCCGCCGACAGCTCCGGGAAGCCGTAGTCCCAAGCAGGGTTGGTGCGGTGGGCGGTGGAGGCGTCGATGACCCGGGTAGTGGGGCTGTCGATGAGGCCCACCGCCTCGATGGCCGCCGCGTCTGGCAGGCACAGGAACACGATGTCCGCCGCGTCCATCAGCTTCTTCCGCTCGGTGGGATCCTTCCGTTTGTCCTCGTCAATGAGAAGGAGGTCAATATCGCTTCGCACGGACAGGCGGTCGTAAATCTGCAGGCCCGTGGTGCCGTCCTTGCCGTCGATGTATACCTTTGGTTTCATGCTGTTTTCCTCTTTCCTGCGGGTCTTACTTTCTGGCGGCCACGAAAGCCTCGATGGCCCCGATCTGGCGGGTGGTCTCGCTGACGGCGGGGCCGCCGTAGCTGGCCCGCAGGGCCATGCAGTTCTCCAGGTTGATGGCCTCGTACACGTCCTGGTCAAACAGGTCAGACACGGCCTTCAGCTCGTCCAGGGTCAGCTCCTCCAGCGTCTTGCCCTGGGCCGTGCAGGCGGCCACCAGCTTGCCGGTGACGGTGTAGGCGTCCCGGAAGGGCATGCCCTTCTTGGTCAGGTAGTCGGCGCAGTCGGTGGCATTGATGAAGCCCTTGCCGGCAGCCTTGCGCATGTTGTCGGTGCGGACGGTCATGGTGTCGATCATGGCGGCAAACACCGGCAGGCACATCTCCACGGTGTCGATGGCGTCGAACACCGGCTCCTTGTCCTCCTGCATGTCCTTGTTGTAGGCCAGGGGCAGACCCTTCATGACGGTCAGCAGGCTCATGAGGTCGCCGTAGACCCGGCCCGTCTTGCCCCGGACCAGCTCGGCCACATCCGGGTTCTTCTTCTGGGGCATGATGCTGCTTCCGGTGGCATAGGCGTCGTCCAGCTCGATGAACTTGAACTCCCAGCTGCACCAGAGGATCACTTCCTCGGAGAAGCGGCTCAGGTGCATCATCAGAATGGACAGGGCGGACATCAATTCCAGGGCGTAGTCCCGGTCGCTGACGCCGTCCAAGGAGTTGCTCATGGGGGCATCAAAGTCCAGAGCCTTTGCCGTCTGCCAGCGGTCGATGGAATAGGTGGTGCCCGCCAGCGCGCCGCTGCCCAGGGGGCACTCGTTGAGGCGCTTGGCACAGTCTTCCAAACGGGTCACGTCCCGGGCGAACATATTGGCGTAGGCCATCAGGTGCTGGGCGAAGGAGATGGGCTGTGCCCGCTGCAAATGGGTGTAGCCCGGCATGACGGCAGTCTGGTACTGCTTGGCCTGACGGCACAGCACGGTTTCCAGTTCCAGGAGCTGGCCCACGATGGTGGGAATCTGCTCCCGGACGTACATGCGGAAGTCCAGGGCCACCTGGTCGTTCCGGCTGCGGGCGGTGTGGAGCCGCTTTCCGGCGTCGCCGATGCGGGCGGTGAGCAGGGCCTCCACGTTCATGTGGATGTCCTCGTTGTCGGCGGTGAATTCCACCTTTCCGGCCTCCACGTCCTCCAGAATGGACTGCAGGCCCTCCAGAATGGCGGCCACGTCCTCCATGGAGATGATGCCGCAGCCCCCGAGCATCCTGGCGTGGGCCATGGAGCCGGTGATGTCCTCCCTGTACAGCCGCTGGTCAAAGCTGATGGAGGCGTTCAGTTCATTTACCAAGTTGTCGGTTTCCTTCTGAAACCGGCCACCCCAAAGTTTCATACAAGTTGTCCTTTCACCACGAAGGCGGGGCGAAGAGGTTTTCTCCGTCCCGCTGGCGTGTTTTTCTTTTTGTTCCGGCCAACGGGCCGGGACGGAGGATTCCGCGCCACGGGCGCGGGACGGGGGATGCGGCCCCCACTTTTCTTTGTCTTGACAAAGAAAAGTCGCCGCAGCAGCGGTGGAAAAGAAACCGCTGCGGCGGATCAACTTGACACCGCTGTGTCAAGTTGACCGCAAGTACGGGAGTCGCCGTGGCCGGTGCCCGTGTAAGCCGAAAGTCTCCTGCCGGGTGCGCCGGACATTGGCGGAACAGAGAACTGCTTCCCCGCATTTGGCGATGTGCAGCAGCTTTCGGGGCGGTTGACGAATGGAATTGCTCCGCATCCCGCTCCCCTCCCCTTTGGGAAAGGGGGGCCAGGGGGAACCCCAGGTTCCCCCGGTTCTTTCGCCAGCGGCGAATGAAGATTTTTCAATCATTTTCGCCGCGGCGTGTACGTGGCGAAAATACCTTGACCCAGCCGCCGGGGGCGGCGTTCACCAGTGACCGATGTCACTGGTGAGGGGGAATCTAAAGGGGGGACGAAGTCCCCTCTTTATTAAAGCTTCCCCTGCTCCCGCAGTGCCAGCACGGTATCGGGCAGGCCCCACAGGTTGATGAAGCCGGTGGCGTTGGTCTGGTCGTAGCTGCTCTCGTTGAAGGTCACCAGCTCCTCGGAGTACAGGGACTCGGGAGAGGTGATGGAGGCGGTGATCATGTTGCCCTTGTAAAGCTTCAGCTTCACAGAGCCGGTAACGTGCTCCTGGGTCTTGTCGGCAAAGGCGCTGAGGGCCTCCCGCACGGGGGTGAACCACTTGCCGTTGTAAATGAGGTCCGCGAAGTCCACGGCCAGCTTGGCCTTCATGTGGGCGGAGTCCTTATCCACGGTGATCATCTCCAGGCACTGGTGGGCCTTGTAGAGGATGGTGCCGCCCGGAGTCTCATAGACGCCCCGGTCCTTCATGCCGACAAGCCGGTTCTCCACGATGTCCAGCAGGCCGATGCCGTTCTCGCCGCCCAGCTTGTTCAGCTTGCGGATGATGTCGCTGCCCTTCATCTTCTCGCCGTCCACGGCCACGGGCACGCCCTTCTCAAAGTCGATGGTCACATAGGTGGGGGCATCGGGAGCGGTGATGGGAGAAACGCCCATCTCCAGGAAGCCGGGCTTCTCGTACTGGGGCTCGTTGGCGGGGTCCTCCAGGTCCAGGCCCTCATGGCTCAAGTGCCACAGGTTCTTGTCCTTGGAGTAATTGGTCTCCCGGCTGATCTTCAGAGGCACGTTGTGGGCCTCGGCGTAGTCGATCTCCTCGTCACGGCCCTTGATGTCCCACTCTCTCCAGGGGGCGATGATGGTCATGTCGGGGGCAAACCGCTTGATGGCCAGCTCGAACCGGACCTGGTCGTTGCCCTTGCCGGTGCAGCCGTGGGCGATGGCGTCGGCGCCCTCGGCCTTGGCGATCTCCACCAGCTTCTTGCCGATGATGGGTCTTGCAAAAGCGGTGCCCAGCAGGTACTGCTCATAGCTGGCGCCCATCTTCAGGGCGGGCCAGATGACATCCTCCACCATCTCATCGGTGAGATCGGCCACGATGAGCTTGCTGGCGCCGGTCTTGAGAGCCTTCTCCTCCAAGCCGTCCAGCTCGTCGTTCTGGCCCACATCGCCGGCCACGGCGATGATCTCGGGATTGTTGTAGTTCTCCTTCAGCCAGGGGATGATAATGGACGTATCCAGGCCGCCGGAATAGGCGAGTACGATCTTCTTGATGTCTTTCTTATCTTTCTTCATGATGGATTCCTCCGTATGTGTTGTTTGATGATGGTAGGATTATACGCCCACCGTGAATATTTATGCAAGTAGTAACTTGCACAACATTTTCGGACTTCTCTGGTTAATTTTGCATATTTTCACGGATGTCCTCTCTCGTATGCCGGTTTTTGGGGCGGTCTTTCCGTCCCGAAGCGGCCAAACCGGGCCCCATTGTGAATACGCCGCAAAAATATTCATTGTTTTTTGCATATATGAATATTGGACGCGGAAAGGGAAACGGCAGCCCGCCGGACTGCCGTTCCTTTACATTATACCATTTTCTCCGGCCGGACCGTCTCGTCGAACTCCTGGGCGGTCAGCAGGCCCAGGGAGAGGACCGCTTCTTTTAATGTAGTACCCTCCGCCAGGGCCTTTTTCGCGCACTTGGCGGCGGCCTCGTAGCCGATCTTCGGCGTCAGGCAGGTCACCAGCATCAGGGAGTTGTGCAGGTTGTACTCCATGCGCTCCACGTTGGGGGTGATGCCCTCCACGCAGTTGGTGCGGAAGGAGTCCATCACATCGGCCAGCAGCCGGGCGGAGAGCTGGAAGTTATAGGCGGACACCGGCAGGAACACGTTGAGCTGGAAGTTGCCCTGGCTGGCGGCCATGCCGATGGCGGCGTCGTTGCCCATGACCTGCACGGCAACCATCGTCACGGCCTCGCACTGGGTGGGGTTCACCTTGCCGGGCATGATGGAGGAACCCGGCTCATTCTCCGGGATGTGCAGCTCGCCCATGCCGCAGCGGGGACCGCTGGCCTCGAAGCGGATGTCGTTGGCGATCTTCATCAGGTTGGCCGCCAGGGCCTTCAGCGCGCCGTGGGCGAACACCAGGGCGTCCTTGCTGGTCAAAGCGTGGAACTTGTTGGTGTCGGGGACGAAGTCCAGGCCCGTCATCTCCCGGAGCTGCTTGCAGACCATCTCGTCGTAGCCCTTGGGGGCGTTGAGGCCGGTGCCCACGGCGGTGCCGCCGATGGCCAGCCGCTCCAGCTCCGTCAGGGCCAGCCGCAGCATCCGGACGGGGGCCTCCACCAGCTCCCGCCAGCCGGAGACCTCCTGGGCGAAGCGCAGGGGGGTGGCGTCCTGCAGGTGGGTGCGGCCGATGCGGATCAGGTCGGGATACGCCTTTTCCAGCTTTTCAAAGGCCGCCGCCAGCCGCTCCGCCGCCGGGATGACGTCGTTGGCCACGCTCAGAGCCGCCGCGATATGGAGGGCGGAGGGGAAGGTGTCGTTGCTGGACTGGGAGGCGTTGACGTGGTCGTTGGGGTGCAGCTGGACCCCGTGGTCCGCCGCCAGGTGGGCAATCACCTCGTTGACGTTCATGTTGGTCTGGGTGCCGCTGCCGGTCTGCCACACCACCAGGGGGAACTCCTCGTCCCACTTCCCTGCCCGAATTTCTTCGCAGGCGGCGGAGATGGCGCCCGCCTGCTCCGCTGTCAGCTTGCCCACCTGAGCATTGGCCCGGGCACAGGCGTCCTTCAGATAGGCGAAGGCGGTGATGATCTCCCTGGGCTGGCGCTGGCCGCCGATGCGGAAGTTCTCCACGCTGCGCTGGGTCTGGGCGCCCCAGTGGCGGTCCGCCGGGACGGCGATCTCGCCCATGGTGTCGTGTTCGATGCGGGTATTCATAGGTCGTTCCCCCATTTGTACAAAATTTGGCATCATTATACTAGGAATGGCGCGGATACGCAAGAGGGAGCGTCACGGTTTCCAGGGAGAAAACCGGAACCGCCCCAGGCCCCGGGTCTCCAGGACGCCGAAGTCCTCCGTCCCCTTCTGGGCGTACCGCACCCGGAACAGCTCCTGCTCCGGGTCATACTCCGCCGTGACGGAGTTGGCGCCCCAGTTGTCGTGGTTTGGCAAACCGGTCAGGTCCAGGGTCCCCCTCCAGATGGTGTCCCCCCGGCGCTGGTAGACGAACACGTTCCGGTGTCCGTCCCCGCCGAACTGGACGTTGGCCGCCAGCTCCTTCCAGTCCTTGTTGTCCAAATCCACAGAATAGTCCTGCGGGCCTTCAAACCCGAAGCTCACGGCGATGGGGAAGGTGCCCCGGTCCGTGACGGCGTAGTAGGTCCGCTTCTGCCAGATAGTCCCCTCGGTCTGCATGTAGCCGTCGTAGCCCAGGATACCGGTGAAGGGGACGCTGCCCTCCGGCAATGACTGCTTGCTCATACGGTTCTCCTCCTTCGGCGGCGTCGGTCCGCCGGACCATTCTATGCCCCGGCCCGGCAGAGGGTGCAAAAAGTCCCCGGAGCCTCTCGGCTCCGGGGATCACGGGGGATCTTTACTTTTTCCCGGCCCAACCGGCGGGATTGTCGTAGGGGCGGTAGGCGGAGGTCAGCACCTTCTCAAAGATGGGGGCGTCGGGGTTCTCGATGCGGCTGAGGATCTGCTCGCCGGCGGCCTTGCCCAGCTCCTCGGCGGGCTGGACGATGCAGTCCATCTGTCCGGAATAAAGCTCGTAGAAATTGGAATCATAATCCACGAAGCTCACCAGGTCGATGTCCTGAGCCAGCTGGATGCCCTTCTGGTGCAGGTAGATGATGGTCTCGGAGGCCATGAGGCCCTGGCAGACCACGATGGCGTCGCACTTCTGCTCCAAAAGCTCGTCCAGGCAGGACTGGACGCTGTTCTCCATGGAGTTGCCGTAGCGGATCAGGGCGTCCTCCACCGGCAGGCCGCAGTCGGTCATGGCCTCCCGGTAGGCGGAGATGCGCTCCTTTGTGGAGGACAGACGGGGCAGGCCGCCCACGATGCCGATGCGCCTGGCGCCTTTGCCCGCCAGACGGCATACGCTGCGGTAGATGGGCTGGAAGTTGGAGACGCAGATGGAGGAGTATTTCTTCACGTCAAAGGTGCGGTCCACCAGCACCACCGGGAACCCGGCGGGGATCAGCTGGTCGAAGCGCTGGAAGTCCTCCATGGTGCTGGCCACCAGCAATCCGTCCACCAGACCGGCGCTCAGCAGGCGGATGTTGTTCTCCTCCCGCTGGGCGTCCTCCTTGGTATTGGCGATGATGAGGTGGTAGCCGTGGGCGGAGAGGTAGTTCTCCACAGCCTCGATGATGGTGCCGAAGAACTTGTTGGAGATATCCGGCACGATGAAACCCACGGTCTTTCTCTTTCCGGTACGGAAGCTGCGGGCGGAGGCATCGGGGGTATAGCCCAGCTCCGCGATGGCCTGATAGACCTTCTCCTTGGTCTCGCTGGAGACATACCGGGTGTTGTTGATGGTGTGGGACACGGTGGCGGTGGAGACACCGGCCATCCGGGCAACGTCACTGATGGTCACTTTCATATCGGTTCACCCTTTTGCGTAAACGCTTTTCTTTTTGCGCAATCAATTAGCTTATGCACAGTATAGGACAGGTTTCACGCATCCGTCAAGGCTTTTTCTACTCTTTTCGTCAAAAGTTCCGTGAATATCACCATTTTCCTAACAAAATTCACAAGCCGACATTTGGAATGTTATCTGAAATGACGATTGTCAAGAAGGTCTCTTTATGGTACTATAATCATCGTATCCCAGCAAATCAAACGTTTACGCAATCGTTTCGGCGTGTTTCCGCTTCAAAATTGTGTCTGAATATTGAAAGGAGCTTATCATTTATGAAAACTCAGATCGGTATCAATGGTTTTGGCCGCATCGGCCGCCTGGCCTTCCGCGCCGCCCTGTCCCGCAGCGATGTGGAGGTTGTTGCCCTGAACGACCCCTTCATGAACCCCGAGTATATGGCCTACATGCTGAAGTACGACAGCGTCCACGGCAAGTTCCCCGGCGAGGTCTCCTCCGAGGAGGGCGCTCTGATCGTCAACGGCAAGAAGTATCCCGTCTTCACCGCCATGGAGTGCAAGGACATTCCCTGGGGCCAGGCCGGCGCTGAGATCGTCTTCGAGTGCACCGGCAAGCACCTGACCAAGGACCTCTGCCAGGGCCACATCGACGCCGGCGCCAAGCACGTCATCATGGGCGCTCCCTCCAAGGACGACACCCCCATGTTCGTCATGGGCGTCAACAACTGCAAGTACACCCCCGACATGACCTTCGTGTCCAACGCCTCCTGCACCACCAACTGCCTGGCTCCCATCGCCAAGGTCCTGAATGACAACTTCGGCATCGTCGAGGGCCTGATGACCACCGTGCACTCCGTCACTCCCACCCAGAAGCTGCTGGACGGCGCTTCCCTGAAGGATTGGCGCGGCGGCCGTGCCGCTACCGGCAACATCATCCCCTCCTCCACCGGCGCCGCCAAGGCCGTGGGCAAGGTCATCCCCGAGCTGAACGGCAAGCTGACCGGCATGTCCATGCGCGTCCCCACCCTGGACGTGTCCGTGGTGGACCTGACCGCCAAGCTGGAGAAGCCTGCCTCCTATGAGGAGATCTGCAAGGCCATGAAGGCCGCCTCCGAGGGCGAGCTGAAGGGCGTCCTGGGCTACACCGACGAGGATGTGGTCTCCAGCGACTTCCTGGGCGACACCCGTACCTCCATCTTCGACGCCAAGGCCGGCATCGCTCTGACCGACACCTTCGTGAAGGTGGTCTCCTGGTACGACAACGAGTGCGGCTACGCCAACAAGATGGTGGAGCTGGCTGCCTACATGCACTCCGTCGACAACAAGTAATCGACCCTCTCTCCCCAATAGAACGAATGCCCCGCCCGGACCACATGGTCCGGGCGGGGTTTTTGTGTCTCCGGGGCGCCGCAGGCTGTCAGGTGCCTATTTCAGCTCAAACAGCGCCTTTTCGTAATCTTTCACATAGTATCTGACATGAGTCCTGCCCCTTTGAAGGACGCAATGTCCCTCCGCCTCCAGCCGCTGCCGCTGAGCCTCCACGCCGCCGGGATACTTGGGATTCAGCTCCCCATTGGCCTTCAGGGTCCGCCAGTAGGGTGTCTCGGCATCGTCAAGCGCTCCGTTTTGTCGAGCTTCTACGGAGGCCGCCTTCCGCTGTTCACTGGCCCACGCCGCAATGGACACGAACACCCCCGCGGTGATGGGCTCCGTGAAATCGGCGCCGTTTTGCTTCGCAAAATAGTCCCGGATCGCTCCCACCGTCGTCAGCTTTCCAAAGGGCACCGACCGCATGACCCGGTCATAGTCCAGCGGCGGTGCGAAATACATCCGGCTGCCGCCGTACTTTTCGATACTCTTGGGGTCCGTGATGGTCTGGAACTTCGGCATGTCCTTGCTGTCGTGCAGCATGGCGTTGAAATCCTTCTGTTCTTCCCTTGCCATGTAACCCACCTCCCGGCAACAGTATCGCTCATTTTTCAGGTCTTGCAAGGAGGCGGTTTGAAAAAGATGATTCAAAATGCCCTCGGCTTCGCAGACAATCCTCGTCGTCGCAAAGTCCGCTCCCCGCAGCTTCCGCCTTTCGGCGGAAGCTGCGTTCACTCCCTTGCTCCTCCTCTTCCCACCGTGACCGCTCCGCTGGGTCACGGCGAGAGCCTTGAGCAAAAC
>CAYWYW010000002.1:0-10952 GCA_964462715.1 uncultured Oscillibacter sp. | reverse complement strand
ATTTCCCCCCATCCGCTCCGTCGGCGAATGGGGGGCTTACCCGTTGATCGGATTGATTCCCACAAAACCTTTGGTTTTGCGGGAGCCCTGATAAAACTCAAATGGGCGGGCAAAGCCCGCCCATTTCAAGGTTTTGCCTCCGACAAAACGCTTGGCGCCGCTGGCGCGGCGGCTCGGCTTCGCCTCGCGGACAATCCTTGCCTGCTTCTCCCCAACAAAACATTTCCCCCCATCCGCTCCGTCGGCGAATGGGGGGCTTACCCGTTGATCGGATTGTCCAATGGTCGATACCTCTTGCTTTCTTGAATTACCGTTCGGAAAAGGGAAATGAAACGGGGGAACTCTCGTCTTGCCAATCCTTAAAACATCAGGTACACGCAGGTTTCAACTCGTGCGGCTCATCATAGTGAGGTATGTTTCGTCTTTGGTTCTGTCGGAGTCACTCTGTTTGTTCGCGGTTTTGAACGGCGCTGAGGTCACAGTTTCGGAATCTCTTGAGCTTCCTAGCCCATGGGACTCACTCCTTTCCTGTGTCTACAATGTACAATACTTTTCCCGTTTTGTCAATGGGTTTTGTGCTATTTTCACATTTTCAACAAATGCAAAACGTTTACTGTCGGCAAGGCGCACAAAGGTCGATCACTGCCCCAATTCTGTCAGGAACCGCTCCACGGAAAACGCCTCTTCCCGGCGGAAAGCCTCCAGCAGGGCCTCCAGATTGCCGTCGTCATGCTCGATCTCGCAGCTGAACCGCCGCAGGGCCTCCGCCAGGCCGCACACTGCCGCCAGCCGTTCGATCACCAGCACGGCGAACACGCACAGCTCCGCCCGGCCCAGCAGGTCGGCGTCGTTGACGGCCTTCAGCAGATAGCGGAAGGCGAAATAGACCGCGATGCGCTCCAGCAGTTCCTCCGGCACGGTCCCCGGCGCCGCCGTCTCCGCCTGCTTCAGCAGGTCCCGCCAGTCCGGGTCCAGTACCTCCAGAGTCGCCAGGAACGACAGTGCGTTGGGGAACACCCCCTTCTTTGCCGGGGTCAAGGCGGCCTCCTCCATCTCCGGCAGTTCCTCCGGGCAGTCATCGTCCAGGCAGTCCTGGGCCGACAGGGCCAGCGCCAGAAACGAGACCAGCCGCGCCTTCAAGGGCCGGCTCCGGTCCCGCAGCAGGTCCAGCATACGCGCCCGCAGCGGCAGCAAATACGCTAACCACTCGTCTCCCTCTTCTTCCAGTTCCTCCGTCTCAAAGCTGCGGAAGGTCAGCGGTTCCCCGCTCCCCAGCAGCAGGGCGTTTGCCGCAGGGCAGGAGGCAGACAGGGTGATCTCCCGGAAGGGACCGTAGTCCTCCGTGAACCGGGGATGCTCCCGGCAGGTGACGCTGGTGGCCGCCTCCCCCAACTCTTTGTGGATTTCGCAGAGGTTGTCTGCGTCCAAAAAAGGACACCGCCCGCCGTCCAGCGGAAAGCAGAAGTCCCCCTCCTCGTCCACCTGTAAAGCGCTCCGCAGTTTCTTCCCCAGGTCCCCGGGCACTGTCTGATAGAACGCGGCGCTCTCTTCGTCGATGACCACCTCCCACTTTTCGCAGCAGGTGTGGGGGCAGGCCCCCGCAAGGCATTGAAACTGTTCAAAATAATCCGGCACACGCACCAGCATGGCAATTCTCCTCTCAGTCCTCCTCCCGCCGCAGCAGGCGGAAGTGGTTCTTCCTGAACTCCAGGACCCCCTCGTCCCGCAGCTTTCCCAAAGCGGCGGACATGGCGCTGCGGTCCACCGCCAGGAAATCCGCCAGCTGCTGGCGGTCCAGGGGGATGTCGAACTCCGCCGTCCCCGCCCGCAAGGCCTGGGCGGACAGATAGCTCAGCAGCTTTTCCCGGGTGGTGCGCCGGGCCATGTGGCGCATCTTCTCCGTCAGCATCAGGTTCTTCTCCGCCAGCAGGGTCAGCAGGTTGGCGGACAGCCGCTCCGACAGGTGCCCCGCGTCCAGGAACAGCACCCGCCCATCAGTGGCCGCCAGCACAGACACCGCCAGGGGCTTCCCCGCCAGGGCGTAGGACTCCGCGAAGATCTCCCCCGTCCCCGCCAGTCCCACGATGCTGCGGTTTCCCCAGAAGTCCTCCCGGATGATGTGGACGCCGCCCTCCAGCACCAGTCCCAGGCTACTGGGCGTCTCTCCCCGGTGCAGCAGCAGCTCCCCCTTGGCAAAGTGGACCTCCCTGGCCGACGCCTGCTTCAGCAGGGCGGGCAGCTCCCCGGCGGGAATGCCCCGAAACAGGGGCAAGGCGGAAATTTCCATAGGCTTCTCCTTTGATTTGTTGGAAAAACAACAGACTTTTTCTTCTGATTGTACGATACTGTACCCAACAACGCAAGAGAAAAAACGATTAAACATCGAAAAAGGAGATATACTACCATGGTACGGAGAATCATTGAGATCGACCGGGAGAAGTGCAACGGCTGCGGCGCCTGTGCCGCGGCCTGCCACGAGGGCGCCATCGGCATGGCGGACGGCAAGGCGGTCCTGCTGCGGGACGACTACTGCGACGGTCTGGGAGACTGCCTCCCCACCTGCCCCACCGGGGCCATCACCTTTGTGGAGCGGGAGGCGGCGGCTTATGACGAGGCGGCGGTACTGGCAAAAAAGGCAGCCGCGCTGAAAAACAGCGCCCCGGTGCAGGTCCCACCCTCCGGCGGTTGTCCTGGTAGCATGGCCCAGGCCATGAACCGCGACGAGGCACCTTCCGCACCCGCCGTCACCGGCGGGCCTATCTCAAGGCTGGGCCAGTGGCCCATCCAGATCAAGCTGCTGCCCCTGGAGGCCCCCTTCTATGACGGCGCCAGGCTGCTCATCGCGGCGGACTGCACCGCCTTCTCCCGGGCGGACTTCCACGAGCGGTTCATGAAAGGCCATATCACCATGATCGGCTGCCCTAAGCTGGACGAGGGAGACTACGCGGAGAAGCTGACCGAGATCATCCGCCGGAACGACATCCGGGAGGTCACCATCGTCCGCATGGAGGTTCCCTGCTGCGGCGGGCTCCAGCGGGCAGCGGAGACGGCTTTGAAAAACAGCGGCAAGTTCATTCCCTGGCAGGTGGTCACACTGGGCCGGGATGGAAATATCATCGACTGACTGGAGGAATATCCATGAACGCGACGGTCAACGAAAACTGCATCGGCTGCGGCCTGTGCGCCGGGGTCTGCCCCGAGGTCTTTTCCATGGGGGACGACGGCTTCGCCCACGGCGGCGAAGTTCCGGCGGAGCTGCTGGACAGCGCCCAGGAGGCCCGGGACGGCTGCCCCGTCAGCGCCATCAGCATCGAGGACTGAGCAAAACACCCGGAAGGCATGGCCTTCCGGGTGTTTTTTGCCTATTCCGTTCCGTCCGTGGCGGCGAAGTACGTGCCCGCCAGCATGATGGCCAGCGCCGCCAGATAGGTGCCGCTGGGGGCCTCCCAGAAGATCAGCATGGACAGCCCCGCCCCTACAAAGGGCGCCGCCGCGTAGTAGGTGCTGGTCTTGGTCGCCCCCAGGTACCGCTGGGCGTAGATGTAGAAGTAGATGCTGAGGCCGTAGGCCACAAAGCCCAGTGCCAAGGCACAGAGGCACAGGAGTGCCCCCGGCAGCCGCTCTCCCAGGGCCAGGGCGATGACCAGGGCCCCCAAGCCGGAGCCGAAGCCCTTGATGACCACGATCTCCATGGGGTCCTTGGAGGAGAGCATCCGGGTGCAGTTGTTCTCAAAGCCCCAGCAGACGCAGGCCAGCAGCACCAGCAGGGACCCCCAGGAGAAGGACAGGCTGCTCATGTCCTCGAAGGACAGCAGCAGGCTGGAGGCCGTCACCAGGGCAATGGCCAGCCAGAGCCGTTTGGAGATGGCCTCCCGGAATACCGCCAGGGCGGTGACGGCGGTGGCCACGATCTCAAAGTTATTCAGCAGGGAGGCGTTGGCCGCCGTGGTCCGGGTGAGGCCCACCATCAGGAAGATGGGGGCGGCGATGTCCAGCGCCACCATGCCCACGGTGTAGGGCAGCTCCTTCCGGGTGAGGGGCCGCTCCTGTTTCTCACGTCCGGCAGCCCGCTGGGCGGCGCCCATGAGGAACACCCCGGTGCCCGCCCCCAGATACAGCAGCGCCGCCATGACGGTGGCGGGGACCTGCCGCAGCAGCAGCTTGGAGACCGGCGCGTTCACCGCGTACAGCACCGCCGCCAGCAGGGCGAAGAAGGCGGCTCTTTTCTGTATTCTGTCCATCTTCACCCTCCCACCACAGCCACAGGCCGCAAAAATCCTCCATATCTCACCCGCAGGTGGATATGGAGGATTTTATACGTCTGCCCCGGAAAAGTCAACCAGTCATGTGTTGTCCCGGCTGATGGGCTCCCGGAAGAGCAGGCGGCGGAGGGCCTTGCCGTTGAAGGGGATGAGGGGATAGAGGTAGCCCTTCCCCACCATGGGTTTCGTGGTGGCCAGCAGCACCAGGATGCCCAGGACCCCCAGGACGAAGCCCCACACGTCGAAGGCCGCCGTCACCAGCAGAAGGGCCACCCGCAGCAGCTTGAAGGCGTAGCCCATCTCATAGCTGGGCTGGGCGAAGCCCGCCACGGACACGAAGGCCATATACACCAGCACCTCCGGCCCCAGCCACCCGGCCTGGACCGCGAAGTCGCCCAGAATCAGGGCCCCCAGCATGGAGAAGGAGTTGGACAGGGAGTCCGGCGTATTCAGGGACGCCAGCTTTAACACGTCGATGAGGAACTCCACCACCAGCAGCTGCCACAGTAGGCCCAGGGAGGCCGGCTCCGGGGAGGAGAGGAACTCCAGCCACTCCGGCAGCCGCCCCGGCTCATTGACCATGAGATACCAGGCCGGGGTGATGAACATGGAAATGAGAAATACGATGATCCGCAGCAGCCGCAGGTAGGACCCCACCAGGGGCGGGAAGTAATACTCGTTGGCCTCCTGGGTGAAGTCGAAAAAGGTGGTGGGCAGGATCATCACCGAGGGGGAGTTGTCCACCAGCACCACGATGTTCCCCTCCAGCACGCTGGCGGCGGCGGTGTCGGGCCGCTCCGTGTAGCGGACCTTGGGGAAGGGGTTATACCACTGCCTGGGGCGGATGGCCTCCGCCAGGCTCTCCTGGGCCATGGTGAGGGACTTCACGTCCACAGCCTTCAGCTTTTGGCGGACCTCCTCCAGCAGCTCCCGGTCCACCCGGTCCTCCAGGTAGCACAGCACGGCGTCCGTGCGGGAGCGGGTGCCCACTTTGTGGCCCTCCATGGTGAGCTTGGGGTCCCGGATGCGGCGGCGCAGCAATGCCATGTTGGGCACCACCGCCTCCACAAAGCCGTCGTGGGAGCCCCGCAGCACCTTGCCGTCCGGCGGCTCCCCCACGCTGCGGGCGGGGTATTCCTTACAGTCGATCAGGGCGGCGCCCCGGACGCCCTCCACCAGCAGCAGGGTCTTGCCCAGCAGGACGCTGGTGACGATGTCGTCCACGTCGAAGCTGACGTTGCTCTCCGAGAAGGTGACGAAGCGGTCGATGAAGGCCTGCATATCCGTCACGTCCCGGACCTCCTCCGCCGCCACCCGCAGCCAGAAGGCCCCCATCCGCTCCAGGGTGCCGTCCTTGCCGTAGCCGTCCACCACCCAGATGCGGGCCCGCCGTCCGCCGATCACATAGTCCCGGCTGACCATGTCGCTGCTGCGGCCCACCCCCAGGGTGCGGTCAAACCAGGCCACATTGTCCATGTAATGCTCCGAAAGCGTCTCCATAGGCCACCTCCATTGATGGAGGTAGTATGCGCGCTCAGCGGACTTTTTACCCGCACAGCAAGCAGGAGGCCGGCGTCCTCATCCCCGCCGGCCTCCTGCTCCGTCCCTGCGTTTTCGCTCAGGCTGCTTTTTCCACATACTGGCGCAGCAGCTCCTCCGCGCCGCGGCAGTCCTTGAGATTGAACAGCACCAGCCCCATGGCCGCGCCGCTGGTGGTACCGCTCTGGCTGTCCATTTTGGGATGGCAGGCCCGCCACCGCAGCTGCCGCTTGATGTCCTCAAAGACGCAGCTGCCCAGCACCAGACTGCCGAACTCCGTCTTTCCGGTCACGGTCCGGAACCCGTCGATGCCGTCCAGCTCCATGAAGTAGACCGTCTGGTCCCCGGAGATCAGGATCACCCGCTGGTCCGTGATCCAGTAGTTCTGCCGCAGGACGCTCCGCTGCTCCACAAAGGGGGACACCAGCAAAAGTGCCGCCACGCCCAGCACTGCCACGATCAAACCCTTGCCGTCTCCGGCATTGCCGATGTACAGCGCCAGGATCACGATGGCCGCCACGACGGTCCCGATCCATTTACTCAGGATCTGCACCTTGGCGTCACCGGCCAGAAGCGGGAACACCGCTGTCTTTCCGCTCCAAAGCACCTGCTCTTCATCCCGCAGGATCCCCTGCAGTGTCTTCTCCGCAGATTTTTTCTCCATAGAATGCTCGTCTCCTTTGCTCTTGTCCGCGGCACTCCGCCGCTTTTCTTCATGATACCGGAAGCCTCCGTTCAGCCGCTGACAATTGCCGTCTGTCCTCTGTTAAATCCCTGTCAATATTTTTAGCACCACATTAACAGATCTTCTGCTATAATGAGATTGTACCTTTCCGGAAAGGAGTGCTTTCCTTGCCCTCTCAAAAATCTACTTTTGCCCGCCTGTTCCCCTTCTCCTGGCGGGATCTGGCGGTTTCCGCCGCCATTCTCTCCTGTGCGGCGGGGATCTGCATCCCTCTCCAGCGGGCCAACAGCAGCGACGGCTTCGCCTCCCCGGTATTCGTGCTGGCGGTTCTGTGCGTCTCCCGCTTCACCACCGGCTACCTCTTCGGCCTGATCGCCTCCGTGCTGGGGGTCGTCTGTGTCAACTTCATCTTTACATACCCTTACTGGGCGGTGAACTTCACCCTCTCCGGCTATCCCCTGACCTTTCTGGTCTTTCTGGCGGTCTCCATCATGACCTGCGCCCTGACCACCCAGGTCCGCCAGTCGGAGCGCCTCCGGGCGGAGAACGAGAAGGAGAAGATGCGGGCCAACCTGCTCCGCTCCGTCTCCCACGACATCCGGACCCCCCTGACCTCCATTGTGGGTTCCACCTCCGCCGTGCTGGAGAATCCCGGGCTCTCCTTGCCGGAGCAGCGGGAGCTGCTGGAGGATGTCCGCGGCGAGGCCCAGTGGCTGATCCGCGTGGTGGAGAACCTGCTGTCCATCACCCGCATCGGCGAGGACCAGGCCCATATTACCAAGGAGCCGGAGGCCGCCGAGGAGATCATGGGGGAGGCCGTCCGGAAATTCCGGCGCCGCTACCCTGAGATCAGCGTCTCCGTGGAGGTCCCCGCGGACCTGCTGATGGTCCCCATGGACCCCATTCTGATCGAGCAGGTCCTCTCCAATCTGCTGGAAAACGCGGCGGTCCACGGCGAGTGTACCAGCCGCATCCGGGTCTCCGTCCGCGCGGAGGAGGGCTTCGCCTGTTTTTCCGTGGAGGACAACGGCCGCGGAATCCCGGAGAAGGAGCTCCCCACCCTGTTTGACGGCACTCTGAAGCGAAACGAGACCACCAAAGGCGACGGCAAGCGCAACATGGGCCTGGGGCTTTCCGTGTGCCTTGCCATCGTCCGTGCCCACGGCGGCACCATGCAGGCCCAAAATCTGCCCACCGGCGCGGAATTCACCTTCCGCCTGCCTCTGGAGGAACAGGAGTGATGTTATGACGATCCGAGAAAAGATCCTGGTCATTGAAGACGAAAAGAGCATCTCCCACTTCATTTCCACCGTTCTGAACAACAACGGCTACGAGGCCATGCAGGCCCGCACCGGCAGCGAGGCCCTGTCCATGATCTCCTCCCACTGTCCGGACCTCATCATCCTGGACCTGGGCCTGCCGGACATGGACGGCCTGGACATTCTCCGCAAGCTGCGGGAGTGGTCCAGCCTGCCGGTGGTGGTGGTCTCCGCCCGGTCCTATGAGAAAGACAAGGTCCAGGCCCTGGACCTTGGGGCCGACGACTACCTCACCAAGCCCTTCGGCACCGACGAGCTGCTGGCCCGGGTCCGCACCGCCATCCGCCACACCCGCACCGCCAGCGGCAACGACGAGATTGCCCAGAAGGGCACCTACACCGTGGGCGACCTGACCATCGACTACAACAAGCACCAGGCCCTGGTCCGGGGCGTGAACGTGAAGCTGACCCTCAGCGAATTTCGCATCGTGGCCCTGCTGGGCAAGTACGCCGGCAAGGTCCTGACCTACGACTTCATCATCAAGGAGCTGTGGGGCCCCCGGGCCGGGGGCGACAATCAGATCCTCCGGGTCAACATGGCCAACATCCGCCGGAAGATCGAAAAGAACCCTGCCGAGCCGGAGTACCTGTTCACGGAAGTGGGCGTGGGCTACCGCCTGGCCGAAGGGGAGTAAGGCCGTATATCCGACAAGAGTTCTGCCATTTGCTGGGTGCTTACCAGGCAGTACTGCATATGTTCCGAAAAAATTGCTGATTGAATACAAACAGAACACCCGAAGAAGCCGTGGCTTCTTCGGGTGTTCTTCTTGCACATAGGAATTACTGCTTCTTGTACCCACACTTCGGGCATACGCCGTTTTCATTCAGAGTGATACCACACAGGGGACAGCGGTCTTTGGAGCCTTCAGGCTGGTATTCCTGGGACGCAGCATTCACGCCGCTGGTGAAAGTCAGCTTGGCGATATTCAGCTTGTCCTTCAGGAGTTCATAGACGATCTTGATCATGCCCTCGACGGTCATGGTCTCTTTCGTTACGACCAGACGGCAATCGGGATAAGCAACTGCAAGCTCGGTCTTGAACGCGGGCCCCTTCATCTTGTTGGTAGGAGCACCGTCCTTGATACCCTGCTCTTCGTAAACTTTCAGGATCGCAGGCAGCAGCGGATCGTCTTCCCGCAGGATAAGGGCATGGTCGAAATTCTTCAGAACTTCCCATGCTGTTTTCTGAATCTCATTGCAGGGAAAGACCATATTGACGCCCGGTTCCACAGAGTCCTCAACTTCGATGGTCAGGACTCCCGTGTGTCCATGCAAATACTGGGCCTCGCCCTTGAAACCATAAAAGCGGTGTGCGTACTGCAGATCTAATGTAGTAATGCTTCTCATGATGCTCCTCCTTACATTTGATTGATGAAAACGCTCGTTTCCGCGCCTTTTCCAAAGTTGGTTTATTCCCTGCCGGAACCCTTTAGTTCTTTGCATTCCGGACAGACACCATGAAAAATGATGTCATAACCGGTAAAGTCAAATCCGTGGGCATCTCTGATCCCGCCTTCGAGACCGCTCACAAAATCCATGTCCACATCAAAAACGCGTCCGCACACTTCACATTTGACATGGCAGTGATTGCTGCTGATATGGTCGAAATGATCGGCGCTCCCAGGTATCTCAAGGCGGCGGATTTCGCCCATCTCAGATAACAGATTCAGATTTCGGTATACGGTTGCACGGCTGATTGTGGGATGCGTCTTGGCGATCTCGTGATATATCTCGTCTGCCGTGGCATGACAATGCAATTTGTTTACGGCTTCCAGAACGAAGGAACGCTGGATCGTATTACGTCTTATCATAGCAGCCACCTATCAGATACAATATCTTTAATAATATTAAATATCAATAAGAATCAAATGTCAAGGTTTTTCTCCGAAGAATTTTCCGCCGCCATAACTGCCGGTTTGCCGGCCGCTTCAAAGCCGCTCAGAACATAAGGTCGTACTTTTATACGCTTCTGATGTAAGGATCGTGCGTCCTGCGTCACTTTGTTCCGTCAAGGGAGGTATACTTCCTTGCAGCGCTTGTGCGTCTATCCCTTGTGACTCGTCAGGCAAACGCAAGCAAATCCTCCATAGGATTGCTGTGTGATCACATGGAGACTATACTGTTTTATGAGCATCTGCCATCCGGCGGAGGCCTTTTTTTCTGTTAACGGATTTTTGACGCCCGGGGCCTTTCCTCTGTCAGGGCCCTAGCGGCCGGTTTCCTTTTTTTTACAGCGCTCCGCCTGAAAATCTGATATGGTAATATATAGAAATTGGGTCTGCCCGGCAGGCCCGGAAAAGGAGTGTGTGTTTTATGGCGACCTTTATCATCGGCCTTGTGATCCTATTCGGCGGAGGCGCCCTGTACGGCAAATTCTGCGAAAAGGTCTTCGGCCCCGACGACCGCCCCACGCCCGCTTATACCAAGCAGGACGGCGTGGACTACATCCCCATGCGGGGCTGGAAAAACGGCCTCATCAACCTGCTGAACATCGCGGGCACCGGCCCCATCTTCGGCCCCATCCAGGGCATTCTCTTCGGCCCCATCGCCTTTATCACCATCCCCATCGGCAACATCATCGGCGGCGCCATGCACGACTACTTCTCCGGCATGATCTGCCTGCGGGACGGCGGCACCCAGATGCCCGCCTCCATCCGCAAATACAGCAACAAGGGCGTCTACGGTGTCTACCAGGTGTTCTGCTCCCTGCTTCTTCTGCTGGTGGGCGCGGTGTTCATCTACACCCCCGGCGACATTGCCGCCAAGGGCATCTTCGGCTTCTCCGGCGAGCCCACGGCCGTCTCCACCTGGGTCATCTACGGCGTCATCTTCCTCTACTACCTGGTGGCCACCGTCTTCCCCATCGACGCCATCATCGGCAGGATCTATCCTCTCTTCGGCGCCATTCTGATGTTCTCCGCCGCCGGTGTGTTCATCGGTCTCTTTGCCAAGGGCTATCCCCTGCTGAACCTTTGGGATGACTGGCAGGGCGCGGCCTTCCAGGCCTTCCAGACCGTGGACGGCGCCAACGTCCCCTTCAGCTACGGCGAGTACTTTTCCACCGGCCACTTCTTCCCTGTGTTCTTCGTCACCGTGGCCTGCGGCATCCTCTCCGGCTTCCACTCCACCCAGACGGCCATCATCTCCC
>CAYWYW010000001.1:0-55544 GCA_964462715.1 uncultured Oscillibacter sp. | reverse complement strand
CCACCGGCTGGAGAGGCCCGTCTTGTCCCCCAGGATCTTGGGACCGATGACGTTGCCGTCCAGCTGCTGGAGGGCCAGCACGAAGATCAAGAAGTACACCGCCTTCATGGGGGACACCAACAGGATCAGGAAAGTGCTGGGGATGGCCCCCAGGAAGGGGCCAAAAAAGGGAATGATATTGGTGACGCCCACGATCACGGAGATCAGCGGCGTATAGGGCATTTTCAGCAGCGTGCAGCCGAAGAAGCACAGAATGCCGATGATCAGGGAGTCCAGCAGCTTACCCCGGACGAAACCGGAGAAAATGTTATCCACCCTGGCGCTGCCCCGCAGGACCCAGCAGACGTGCCGTTCAGAGAACAGGCTGTACACCACCTTGCGTGCGTGGGCGGCACAGGTCTCCTTGGTGGCCAGGAAATAGACCGACACGATGACGCCCACCAGCAGGTCCCCGAAAAAGCTCACCAGGCTGTACACCCCACTGAACACACCGCCGGAGACCACGCCCATCAGGGTGGTGGCCTGAGGCAGCAGGTCGTTTTTCACCCAGTCCTCCAGGAGCTTGTAATAGTTTGCCATCTGCAGGGTGGCCCATCTCTCCAGCGTCGGGTTGGTCTCCAGCAGATGCTGGACCCAGCCGCTGATGGTGTTGTAATAGGTCTCGATGTTGGATACCAGCTGTAGCAGGCTCTTGTACAGCTCCGGGATCAGGATGGAGAACAGCACATAGACCATCACCAGAATGAGCGCCCAGGTCAGCAGGATGCTGACCGCCCGGACGCCCCTGGAGATGCGCTGGCGTTCAGGCTCCCTGGGGAGGGGCTTACGGGACACCTGGGCAAAGGGGCGCAGCTCGAAGAAATTCACCACCGGGGCCAGCAGATAGGCCATGAAGGCGCCATACAGCACCGGCTGAAACGCCTTCAGCAGCTTCCTGACAAAAAGCATCAGCGCATGACTGCCGAAGAGCGTATCGTAAAACAGCAAAATGGCGCCCACGGTGCAAAAAGCCGTCAGCCCCCATTTCACATAGCGGTTCTTCCAAATCATGTCCGTTCCCCCATACTGACTGGCAACACCGCACTATTGCACCAGCGGCTCTTTGCGAGCAAATCGCTTGCTGAATTGTGCGGTCCTGCCTTAATTTTATTCTACACGGCTCCCAGAGGAATTGCAATCACCATTTTCCCGTGATATACTTCCTTTACGCTTTAAAAGCGGGCTTTTCCCCGCGCACATCTGTTTTCGGTTTTTCCAGGAGGCAATTCTATGACGCAGAAGAAACTGCTGATGATTGTGAATCCATCCGCCGGCCGCAGTAAGTCCCGTGGTCCGCTGTTCGACGCGGCAGCCATTCTCTCCCAGGCCGGCTATCTCATCTCTATCCACAATACCGTCTGTGCCGGTGACGCCGCTGAGACGGCGGCCCGGGAGGGCGAACACTACGACGTGATCGTGGCCGTGGGCGGCGACGGCACCCTGAACGAAGTGGTCTCCGGCGTACTGCGGCTGGAGCATCCCCCCATGCTGGGCTATATGGCCCAGGGCAGCACCAACGACTTCGCGTCCAGCCTGCACATCTCCAACAAGCCCGCAGTGGCCGCCGCTGCCATTGCCCAGGCGTCTCCCCGCCAGCTGGACATCGGCCAGTGGAATGGCCGCCACTTTGTCTATGTGGCCTCCTTCGGGGCCTTTACCCGCAGTTCCTACGCCGCGCCCCAGGCCGCCAAGAACGCCTTGGGCCACTTCGCCTATATCCTGGAGGGCATGAAGGACCTGAACACCCTGCGGCCCTACCAGGTCAAGCTCACCGCCGACGGCGAGGTGCTGGACGGCGAGTACCTGTTCGGTGCCGTGTGCAACTCCACCTCCATCGGCGGACTCATGAAGCTGGATCCGGAGCGGGTGGTGCTGGACGACGGCCAGTTCGAGATGCTGCTGATCCCAAACCCCAAAACGCCCCAGGACCTCCAGAACCTGGTGCTGGCCCTGCTGGACCAGCACTACGACCGGGAGGGTCTGGTATTCCGCCACGTCTCCTCCATCCATCTGGAGACGGACCAGGACCTGCCCTGGTCCCTGGACGGCGAGTACGCTGCCAGTACGCCCGTGGTGGACATTGAGAACCGTCAGCGGTCGCTGACCATGCTGCTGTGAGCGGGGCGCTGGAGGCCCTGCGCCGCCGCTATGCGGGCCATACGCCGGGACTGATGGGCGCTCGACGGGAATACGCCGTCCTCTGCCCCCTGGTGGAAATGCCGGACGGCCCCCACCTGCTGTTCGAGGTTCGGGCGGCGGGACTGCGGCAGAGCGGCGAGGTCTGCTTCCCCGGCGGCCGCATGGAGCCGGGCGAGACGCCTGTCCAGTGCGCCCTGCGGGAGACGGAAGAGGAACTGTCCATTCCCCGCAGAGAGATCGACGTGTTTGGTGCGTCGGACTTTATCTGCAACCAGCGGGGCTTTTTGCTGCGCCCCGTTCTGGGCGTGGTGTCTCCCGTGGGGATGGAGGCCCTGCGGCCCTCCCCGGCGGAGGTGGCGGAGGTCTTTACCGTCCCCCTGACCTTTTTCCTGGAAAACCCGCCGCAGGTCTGGGCCTACGACCTGCTCCCCCAGGTGCCGGAGGACTTCCCCTACGAGGCCGTGGGCATCACGCGGGATTACCCCTGGGCAAAGGGACGCACGGAGGTGCCGGTGTGGTACTGGCAGGGCCATGCCGTCTGGGGCATGACCGCAAGGATCGTGAAGGACGTTCTGGCGATATAAAAAGGAACCCGATACTTCGGGTTCCTTTTTTCGTCTGTATCAGGTCACCAGCAGCACCACATAGCCGGCATACAGGGCCAGCATGAGGACGCCCTGCCAGCGGTAGAACTTGCCCTTGAACAGGGGGGGCAGCACCGCCACGCAGCACAGCGTCAGACAGGCGGGCAGGTCCAGGGCGGTGGTCTGGGAGCCGATGGTCAACCTGCCGCCAGAGACCGCCGAGCACACCGGCAGGATCATGGTCAGGTCGATGACATTGGCGCCGATGATATTGCCAACGGACATGGAGGCCTCTTTCTTGGCGATTGCTGTCAGGGTGGTCACCAGCTCCGGCAGGGAGGTTCCGATGGCCACCATGGTGACACCGATGATGGCGGAGGGAACGCCCAGCAGCAGAGCCAGCTCGCTGCCGTAGTCGATCAGCAGCCGGGAGCCAATGACGATGGCGGTGATGCCCAGTGCGAACATGGCCAGCTTCATGCACATCTTCCGGCGGGAGACGGTGCGGCGCTCCGGGTGTTCCTCCCGGCTCTCAGCCATGCCGGCCCTGGCGTCCACGATGTTGTTGCCCAGGTACACCGCAAAGATGACGAACAGCACCAGACTGGGCAGGAAGGGCAGCACACCGCCCCGACAAAGCACCAGCAGCAGCGCCGCGCCGCTCACCATCAGGATGGCCTTCAGGTGAAACTGCTTCTTGCTGACCACCGAGGGGATGCACAGGACGGAGATACCCAAAATCAGACCCAGGTTGGCGGTGACGGACCCCACGGCGTTGCCAACCGCCAAGTCTACCTCCCCCTGCAGGACACCCGTGACGGACACCGTCAGCTCCGGCAGCGTGGTGGCCAGGGACACAATGGTCGCGCCGATGATGAACCGGGGCACGCCGGTGGTCTCCGCGATCCAGACAGCGCCGTCCAGGAACCAGTCTCCGCCCTTGACGATCAGCAGCAGGCCCACCAGAAATAGCAGCACTGTGATCCAAACATTCATTTGCATCTTCCTCTCAACGATTTACACAGAAAAAGAGACCTTTATTGCACAGACCTCTCCCGTGCAATAAAGGTCTCGCTTTTTCGACGTATCCCGAGCGGCTCATGGCCGCCGTGATGACGAGCTACATCACGCCCGAAGACGTAAGCTACTCCCCTTTATGATAGCTATATTATAAGGAAGTTATACACACCGTGTCAAGTATCTGTTTCACCCAAAAATTCCGGCAGGAAGCGGATATCTTTTTCCAGGCGGGTCCGCCCGTCCTCCAGGGACCCGGCGGGACGGAACCCGTAGTCCGCGAAAAAGCTATGGGCAGCGTGATCCTCCGCCAGAGCTACCGTGAGCCGTCCGCCGCCCAAAGGCCGGGTATGCTGCACCGCCTGCCCGATCATCTGGGCGCCAAAGCCCCGCTTCCGGCAGTCCTCCCGGATGCACAGCAGGGAGATCCAGCCCGGCTCCGGTCCCAGCTGCACCACGCCCACCGGCTCCTCCTCCAGATAGCCCACCAGGGTCTCCCGGCGGGCCGCGTCCGCCAGCAGGCGGTCCGGATCAAAGGCATCATCCCACTCCGGAGACAGCAGTCCCCGCAAAAAGTCGGCCTGTTCCGGCAGCCGCAGGGGCTGGAACCACAACCCCGGTTCCAGGCCGTTGGCCCGCTTGCGGACTTTCTCCCCCGCCAGGAACTCCGGGGTCTTCAGATGACTGTTGTCATCCCGGAACACCACCCGCAGCGTGTCTCCCTCCATCTCCAGCAGGGAGACCGCCGTATTATCGCCGGTGGGCGTCTCCCCCAGCCGCTCCAGAGGATATCCCTGTAGATGCGCCAGCACCAGGCGGATGGCGTAGCCGTGGGAGAAAACAGCCACGGTCTTTCCCCGGTTCTCTGCCGCGATGGCCCGGATGGCTGTCAGCACCCGCTCCAGCACCTGCCGGGGCGTTTCGGCGCCCTCCACATGCCATTTGTCCGGCTGGCGGTTGAAATAGTCCATCTGCGCCGGGTCCTCCCGGTAGATATCGCCCCAGGTCCGCTGCTCCCAGCGGCCTACGCAGATCTCCCGCAATTCCGCCATCCGGTGCAGCGGCAGGTCCTTGGCCTTGTAGATAGCGCTGGCGGTGGCGCAGGTCCGGTACAGGTCGCTGGTGTACACGGCGTCAACATGAATGTCCGCAAACCGCTTCTGCAGCGCCCGGACCTGTCTCCATCCCCGGTCCGTCAGGTTGCTGTTGTCCTGGCCCTGGGCAATGCGGTATAGATTTCCCTCCGCCTCCGCGTGGCGGATCAGATAGATGCTGGTCATACTGCCTCCAGAAACAAATTGATTTCTCAGACAGTATATCTCTTATGAAGCATTTTGGCAAATCTTGTCCGAAATTTTTTGTCAGATTCGGGCCATACTAGCTCCGTGCCGATGAAGGAGTGACTGAAAATGAAGATGTGTACCGGATTTTGGATCGGTATGGGCGCCGGATTGATGGCTGGCGCCGCGGTGGGGATGATGGTGCCCTGCGGCAGAGATCCCATGAAAACACAGGTGGGCAGAAGTATCCACAAGCTGGGTGTCGCCGTGGACCACGCCGTGGACAACATCGTTTCCGAAATGCGCTGAGGCGCGGACGGAGGGCGGATGCCCTCCGTTTTTTTGAAAAAATAAAAAACAGGGCTTGACTTTTCAGAATCCTTTGCTATAATGATAACGCTGTCTCGTTGAGGCGGCGGACAATTGCATCTGTGGAAAAGCACTGGAACAGCTATGGAGAAGTCGCCTAGTTGGTCGAGGGCGCATGATTGGAAATCATGTAGGCTCCTAAAGGGTCTCGAGGGTTCGAATCCCTCCTTCTCCGCCACAAGAAACCCTGGAATCGCAACGGTTCCAGGGTTTTGTCATACCCTTTGACCCTTACGCTGACCCTTACGGGATTTTTTAACAATCTCCCAGGGGGCCGCTCACCCGGAAACTTTCCGGATAAACTGCTCCATCCGGTCTGCGGACTGCTGGCGCATCTTCTGGGATATATGGCCGTAAACATCCAGCGTAAAGCTGGCAGTGGCATGGCCCAGATTGATCTGCACGGTCTTGATGTCGTCTCCGCTTTCCAGAGATACCACTGCATAACTGTGGCGGAGGTCATGGAAACGCTCCTGCTCCAGTCCCATGGATTTCACGATCTCCTTGAAGGTCTTATACACCGTGAAATGGGAGAGATTCCCGCCGAATTCATTTGTAAATACCAGGTCCCAGGGATTCTTCCAATCCTGCCCTGCCAGCAGCTGCATCTGCGCCTGCTGGCTTTTTTGCTTTTTCAGAAGATTCATCACCGAGGGAGCCACCGTGATCATGCGACTACGTCCGCTTTTGGTCGGGGCCAGTACGTACTGTCCACCCACCTTCTTGGTCTTCTGAAGCTGCTTGTTCACATACAGCGCATTGTGTTGAAAATCAACGCAATCCCAGGTCAGTCCCAGGATCTCGCCCTGCCGCATCCCGGTAAACAGCGTCACACGGTAGACCAGTTCATATTTGCAGCCTTCGATCGCCTTCAGAAAAGCGGTGATCTCCTCCTGCTCCATAGGATGGATTTCCTTCCTGCGAACCTTTGGCAAATCGCAAAGGTTCGTCGGATTGCTCCGTATCATTCCCAGCTTCACAGCTTGCTCCAACGCCTTGTGGAAGACACCGTGAATGTTGCGGACCGTTTTGGGAGAGAGTTCCTTCTCTGTCAGGAGGCCATTATAAAACCGCTGTATCTGCGGAGCGTTCAGCGCCGCCAGCCGGATTTTCCCCAGCATCGGCTTGATATAGTTATCACAGTTCCTCTGGTAGGCGTCCAGTGTATAGGGCTTCACAGAATACTTCACATAGGTCTCAAGCCAGGTATCCAGCCATTCCTCAACGATGTCCTTCGTGGGCTCCATATAGGTCCCATCATCCAGCTCCGTTGTGATCTGTGCCAGCTTCTCCCGGACTTCCTTCTGCGTCTTTCCATAGATCGGCTTCTGGACTTGTCTGCCGCTGGCCGGGTCAAAGCCGGTCGTAAACCGAGCTTCCCACCTGCCGTCGGCTCTCTTGCGAATCGTTCCGGCACCCTGTGCGTTCTTTCTTGTCTTTCGCACGTTTATACTCCTTTCCGCGCGCCGACCGATTCCGTGGTTAGGGTACTTTTATTGTACCCCAACCACAGAATGCGGTCAATTCAACATTTTATGAAATCATCGGTTCTCGCTGGAAAGATACTCAACCAAGGCATCTTTTGGGATGCGGAGCTGCTTGCCGATCCGAATGCTGCGGATCTTTTTGCAGCGGACCAGCTCATAAGCTGTATTTCTCCCGATGTCGAGAATGGATGTTAAGTCCTCTACCCGAAGGGTCAGAGGGAGTTCATCGTAAGAGCGATATTTAGTGTTCATCCACGGTCTCCTTTCTCACAGAGGCCAGATAGATATTGGTCACATCCGGCCGCTCATGGCCCAACAGTCGGGAAACTTCGAAATGAGCGTCCAGAGGACTCTTGCCGCTGCTGACCAGTTCCTGGTACTTCTCCGTTGCGTATGTATGGCGGAGTCCGTGAAAGGTCATAGGACGGTCAGAATCCACATCCCGCACTTCGCCCCGGTGCTTCATAATGAAGAATTGCAGGTGGTTGATGGCCCTATCCGTGGGCATGTCATCGGGCACCAGCAGCTTATGTCCCCGTGGCGTGCGTTCCATCTGCCTCCGCATGGCAATGGCAATTTTCTCGTTGATGGGGACAGTCCGCACCTTACCGCCCTTTCCCTTGATGGTAATGGCGTTCTCCCGGAGCGCCCGCTCCGCCGTTGCGGTGTCGATGCGGAAACACTCATGGATACGCAGGCCGGCATACCGGGCTAAGTACAGGGCAAGGATGAAGTCATAGCGGTCGATCGCCAATGCCTTGCCCAGCATCTTGTTGAACTCCGTCATGCTCCAGGTGCGGTCATCCTGTCCGAACCTGCGGCGTTCCAACGTGATACCCAACTCGTCATTGGAAGGCAGCGTGTACTTGTGATCCATTTTGTCGTGGAAAAACCGGATGGCCGCCAGATCCGTTTTGATGGTACTGGCCGATTTACCGGTGTCCTGCAGATAGATCACATAACTGACCAGATGCTTGCCGCTGATGTTGGACAGCTTCTGCAGATGGTACACATCGGCCAGATAGGCACAGAACCGCTTCATTGCCTCATAATAACGCCGCTTCGTATGAAAGCTGCCTTGCCGGTTGTGCCGGAAAATACGATCCAACTGTGCAACCAGTGTCTCGTAAATGCCGACTTGTTGAATCTTGATTCTCATATAAAAAGGTTCCTCCTGTGTTCTGAAATGCCCAATGGACGCAGTACACCCGCTGGCACAAACATCCCGTTTCCGGATGATCTCCGCAGAAACAGGAAGCGATCACATGAGGAAACCTTGCCGTATCAGCGCTCAGGAACTCTGTTCCGTTCTCTGTCTCTGTTTATGAAATTGGCTGTTTAGTATCAACGCCGCATAGGGATGGAAGCTCCCTGCCTGGTAAGACTGCGGCGAACACGACCGTTGGGAACGGCTGCGGCATCAATGCCGCTGGTGTTCTTTGACCTTCCGGTGCAGGTCTGATTTGCTGGAGATACTTCGCATAACCGGCCGGACACTCTGACTGCCCGGATACAAAGCCCAGTTGCTGGCACAACTGGATAACACAACAAAAGGACCTCACGCTTTGCCAGAAGCGGAAGTGACCGGCAGTCCAGACCGGTCTGAAATCATTTCCTCTAATAATCAAAAACATCAACATACAAAAACCTCCTCGCCCGCTGCAGTTCAGGGAGACAAGACCGGAACCGGGCTTTCTTCTTCAAAAATGGATACAAAAAGGTCTGAAAACGGCTTTCGCCTTTTTCAGACCTCTAGTAAACAATATTCATCCTCAAACCGGGACGGCACGATCAAACGAAGCAGTGCTATCCCAAATACCTACAATACCTGCAAAAGCAGGTAAAACCCAAACCGATCCTATTTCCACAGCATTCCTGCGCACGATCATGTGAGCAAACGCCGAAGTTCCATGGGTGCAAAGCCACAGAAACCATCAGACGGACGGAAACAGATCCCAATGCCTCTGAGGGGCAATTAATGCTGCACAATCGTGCAGAGCCATGGCGACCACATCCAGAGGGTTCGCCTCACAACTTAGCAATCTCCACTGGCCGGGAGTGGGCATATCTAATAAAAACAAAATTATATTAGCACAAAATACCGCAGATGTCAAACTTCCGAGAGTTTATCTGATGTTATTTCGTGTTGATCTGTGTCTAATTTGAAATTATTTTTGGCATTTTACAGAAAGAGGGATACGCACAACGTTGCCGTTTGAGAACGCAAGCGTATTCCAGGCAAAAAAATTCAATCTGCCGGGATGCTCCGCATCCTCAGCTCACCACATAACAAGGCCCGTTCCGGGGAAGTTCATTGAATCAATACGGTATCAGTTTACCATGAACTAAACGGGTTGGCTATCATACCAGAATCTATGTGGCGTTTATGTGGAATTTCTATTTGTTACGCATAACGTATCCGATCGTCAACATATGTCTTCCTCCGATACATTCAATATGACTTTAATTTGCTTCATTTTAATGCTCCTTTGAGTATGATGGATCGATTTTTGAATACTATGTACTGTATATACCTGAATTTTGGAAAAAACTACACAGAAAAAAGGAGTTGCTGCAGAAAAAATAATTCCGCAGCAACTCCCTGTATTCTCTCAAAAGTTCTTTTCAGGCCCTGAAATGATCAATTATCTTTAGAGGAGAAAGGTTCAGGTGCCGGTTGCATGAGAACCTTGTATCCCGTCTTACTTCGCACGGCAGCAACGGCATCCTCCCATTGATCAAGTGGATAGATGCCGGTGATTAAGTCCTCAAGCCGCAGGCGGTCTTGTTCTAAAAGCCGTAGCGTTAATTGGAAGGAACTTCTGTCAGCCGCAAAGCTATTGACGATATGCTTTTCACCTACCAAGGCAGCGTCCATATCAAATGGGATTGCCTTGCCAAACAAACAAACCTGCACATATTGCCCCATTTTTCGAAGCACACGCAAACAGGTGTCTGCGGAGGCGCGGGCGCCCGCACATTCGTAGACAACGTCAAAACCATTACCGTGAGTAATCTCCAGAGTCCTCTGATAGATGTCGCACTGTGAAATATCCACTGTGACATCCGCCCCCAACTTTTTGGCCAGGGCAAGGCGTTCTGTATCAGCAGAAGTACCGCCAACCGTGACATGAGCACCGCACAGGTGGACCAACTGAGCCACCAACTGCCCCATGATACCAGGACCTGATACATAGACGAAATCTCCAGCCCGAATCTTAGAGACCTCAATAACAGACCGAGCACAACAGCTGATGGGCTCTGAAAGAGCTGCAGTCTTCAAAGAGACCCCTTCCGGAACAAGAAAAGCACGGTCTGCATTCACTACCACATAGTCTGCCATGGCACCGTCCATCCCGGAGCCAATAGACTTTCTCTCCGGGCATTTCAGTTCATTGCCCTGTCGGCAGCATTGGCACTTTCCACAGGCATACCCCACTGTCATAGAGATTACACGGTCGCCAACGGAAAAGTCCGACACATCCGCTCCAACGCAGTCAACGATCCCACTGTATTCATGACCCATTGTTACCGGCATGGCCGCATCATACTCATCCTCAATGATATGCATATCTGTCCCACAGATACCCACATAGGCTACCTTAATGCGAATCTCATCCGCTGCCGGCTCCGGGATTACAACGTCACACAGCTGCACGCCGCCCTCTCCCGAATGGAGTTTTCTCAATGCTTTCATGCAACCGTCCTTTCGTCATACCCGGAATCTATTAAGGGGAGTTCCACAGATCCCTGGCTTTACAGCAAACAGACATCCAGCCAAGGGCTGCTCCGCTCTCTGCTCAGGACTCAGTCCGATACTGGCAGTCGTAATATAGAGTGTATCTAATTCTTTTCCACCAAAGCAGCAACATGTGACCTGCTCACAAGGCAGCCGGATCTCTGCCAGACATTCGCCGGTATCCGGATCAAATCTGGAAACCTTCCATCCACCAAAATGGGCCACCCAGAGTTTTCCCTCAGCATCGATCGTCATACCGTCGGGCACGCCCTCCTCCTCATCCACGCGTATGATCTCTCTGCGGTTAGAGATCTCTCCCTGTTCTGCATCAAAGTCGAACGCAAAAATGCACTGTGTCGTGGAATCCACATAGTACATCTTCGTTTCATCCTTATTCCAAATAAGGCCATTGGAGATGCCAACTCCGTCAAAGTACTTTTTAACACAGCCGCGCTGCTCCATCTTATAGAAGCTGCCGGTCACTTCAAATTCTCGTTCCGGCTGATTGGCCGTCATGGACATGCTGCCAAACCAAAGCCTGCCGTGGGAGTCACATTTTCCGTCATTGAGCCGGTTATTCTCAATCTCACGCTCTAATGCACTGACCTCCTGCAAAGAGCCAACTGCAGGATCGAACAGCCAGATGCCGTCCTGCAATGTCATCAGGACCCGGCCGTCCTCTGTGGGGATCGCACATCCGATATGCTTACCAATATGCCATCTGGTATCTCCGCCGGACTTCGGATCGTAACAATGAAGGTTGTCTCCTTGTCCAAATTCAGAAAGGCCATCGATCCACCACAGTTTCTGCTCTGCGGTATCCCACCATGGCCCTTCTCCCAGAACAGCGGGCTTTTCAATGCATACCGTTGGCTTCATCTGTCTTCATCCTCTCTGCCGAAGCGTCAAATGCATAGTATTTAGGAATGGTGCCGAACTCCATTCCACCAGAGACATTCAGTGCGACTCCAGTAATATAGCTGGCCCAGGGACTAAGCAGAAACAGTGCTGTCGTGCCTATTTCCTGAGGTGTACCACCGCGCCCAAGCCAAGAATAATGGTCGCAACGCTCCGCGTATGCTTCAGGGTCTGCGACTTTTTTCATCTCATTGAGGAAAAGGTCCGTGACAATGTGACCCGGGCAAATGGCGTTCACACGGACGCCGTGGCGGGCTTCTTCGATGGACAGCGTCTGCGTCAGAGAGATAATACCGCCCTTTGTGGAAGAATATCCGGCAGTCTGCTCCTGACCCACCTTTGCAAGAATGCTGGACATATTGACAATAGCTCCCTTGGTCTTGCGCAGATGCGGGATGGCGTATTTGCAACCATAGAATTCTCCCATCAGGTTGCAGGCCAGAACATTCTGATAGCTCTCGATACTCATATCGCAGGCGTCCAGATGTGCCGGGACATAGCCCGCATTATTGACGATGCCGTCCAAACGACCGTACTTTTCCACGGTATAGTCCACAAGCGACTTCACCTGCTCGGGCTTAGAAACATCGCAGGGGAAGAACGTACATTCACCACCGCCTCTTGCGGTCAGCTTTTCCGCTGCCTCCCTGCCCAGATCCTCGCGTCTCGCAGCAATGACAACATTCATGCCGGCATCCACAAACACTTCCGCGCAACCATATCCGATACCGGTATTACCGCCGGTGACGATGGCAACTTTTCCGTTCATCAGCTGTTCAATAGATTGCATAGCAGTTGACTCCCTTTCTTCCGCTTCAGACAAGCAGTATAATCATGACTATCGTTTACATGCAGATTGCCGGTCTTTCAAAGGAAAGGCCGGCAATCTGAGAGAATTGAGAATTACAGCTTGACCCAGGCCTTATCCTGATTGGAAGCATAGCAGCCCTCGAGCCAATGCATAATCCGAAGGCCATCCGTAATGGAGGGATAATAAGCACCGCCATTGCCTTCAATATCATCAATAAAGGGACCATAGATGTTTGCGAAGCAGTAGTACAGGCCCTCATGATGGCCTGCGGGCAGGCGGCCCGCACTGCCATAGGGGAACTCAGGCAGATAGCTACGACCCTTGGAAATGATCATAGGCGGTTCACCGTCCAGCGTCAGCTGGAAGCGTTCGGCGTCCTCATTCTTCCACTCAATGGAGCCCTTGGTACCATAGATGCGGACACGGATGCCATTGTCATTACCGTGCGCCACCTGGCTTGCCCAGATGATGCCGGTGGCACCATTGTCGTATTTCATCATGACGCTGGAGTTGATATCGGTCTTATACTGGGCATTATCCAGAACGGAGCAGACCTCGCTGACTTCTAGCCCAGTCAGATAGTTCACAGTGAATGCAACGTGAGAACCAATATCAGAAACGCTGTTCATGCGTCCAGTGAACTCGGGTTCCACACGCCAGGGGGCGATACCGGTGTTGCCGGCCATCCAGTCCTGAGCATACTCGCCCATGACCATAACGATATCACCCAAATCGCCTCTGCGGATCATCTCGCGGGCATGCTGCAGAATGGGATAACCTGAGTAGGTGAAAGTTACGCAGAACTTCAGGCCCTTGCTCTCGGCCAGTTCCTTCAGTTCCTTGGCCTGCCACTCGTCCGTGGTGACGGGCTTATCGGAGGAAACGTTGATACCTGCGTTCAAAAATGCCTTTGCGATTTCATAGTGGAATACATTGGGGGTCGTGATGACGACGAAGTCAATACCATCCTCGCGCTGGCCCTCTTTCTCAGCCATCTCAAACGCGTTGGCATAGATACGGTCGACAGCGATACCGCGCGCCTCACCACACTCCTTGTTTACATCGGGCTTTCTGGAGAAACAGCCGGCAACCAGCTCAGCCTTATGGGTGGCTTCAATGCCGCGCAGATGGACATCAGCGATGAAAGAACCCTTTCCTGCACCAACGATACCAAATTTCAACATAACAGAGGTCCCCTTTCTATTTTAGTACGGTCAGCAAATCAATTGCGCAGGTCAACATTCGCCCAGGTCAGTTCACCGGCCTTATCGAAGATAATGACGTTCTTCAGGAAGTTGATCGCCTTATCCAGTCCTTCCTCCTGCGTCATATAAGTATCCTCGTGCTCGATGGAGACCACATAGTCATAGCCTATGTCGACCAGAGTGGACATAATGCGCTTCCAGTAGAACTCATCATGGCCATAGCCAACAGTACGGAACAGCCACTGACGGTCTGCCTTATAGGTATTGTAATTCTTGGGATCGATACGGCCATTTTTCGCGATGTTCTGCCAGCACTCGATGCTGTCCTTGGCGTGGAAGTGGACGATGCAATCCTTCAGCTCACGCAGAGCGGTACAGATATCAACATCCTGCCACACGATGTTGGAAGGATCGAAGTTGCAGCAAATCGCTTTGGAGGTGTTGTTGTGCAGCTTCAACATGGACTCGGGGTTGTAGACCATAAAGCCGGGGTGCATCTCGATGCCGATCTTTACGCCGTGATCCTCGGCGAACTTGCCCATCTCGGTCCAGAAGGGAATGGCTTCCTTTTCCCACTGCCAGTCATAGAGCTTCTCGAAGTCATCGGGCCAGGGCTGGGTGACCCAATTGGGATACTTGCCGCCAGGCTCACCAGGGCAGCCGGAGAAGTTATTGACCACAGGTACACCCAGCTTCTCCGCCAGTAGGATGTTGTTTTTCAACTGGCGGTTGAACTCCTTGCGCAGGTTCATATCGGGATGCAGCTGGTTCTCATGGCAGGACAGAGCGGAGATAGTGATGTCATAGGGCTTGAAGGTATCCTTGAAGGCTTCCAGGGCCTTGGGATCGTTCAGTAGCACATCAGGGTCACAGTGCGCAGTGCCAACAACACCACCGGAGCCCAACTCAACAGCCTTGAGCCCCTTCTTGTCTACCAATGCCAGAGTATCCGCCAGGCTTCTGTCGCTATACAGACAAGTCAAAACGCCGAGTTTCATATGAAATCCTCCTATAAATAAAATTTGGATCTATTCTTGAACCGCTTTCGCAGTGGTTCTCATTATTTTGTGAAAAGAGACGCTGTCTCCGCTCCCTCCAGAAACCGGACTGTCAAATGATGTGAGCGGCTCTCATAGGGCTCCAGCAAGACCATCTCTCCTCTTTCCAGATGGGCTGCCCGTCCATCTCCGAAGCAGGTGCAAGGCTCAATTCCCATAACATAATCACCGCTGGCCCAACTTTGCCAATTACAAAGCAGCGGTAACTCCTCGGGATCCGTACAGACCATGACCGCCCTCATTTTTACATAATCAACGCATGCCGCGAAAGCACTTCCCTCATCATTTCGCTGTTGCTTATAATAGAAGCAATTCTCGGGGATTTGATCCGCGGGGGCCTTGAAATGCAAGCGCTGATTTTCCAGCCGTTTCGCGTTCTCATCCACAGGATGCAAATACGCATGTGAGGTCAGAAATTCACAGTTTTCCGTCAAAAAAGGATAGCCCATATTGAAATGATACAGCATCATAACAGGCTCCGCTACCGCTGCGAGATTCCTGACACGGTCTTCGATGTGCAACTCATTTCTGCCATAATAAACTGTGATCGACCTCTCCAACTCCAAATGCGGCCCGAATAACCAGCCCTCTCTGGTGCGACCGGTAATCCGAATGCAGGGAGCTTCCCCGTCCATATCCCGCAGAATGCTGATTTCTTCAGCAGGTGTCTGGCCAATCCGGCCATGAAACCCAAAGGCCTCTCCCCCAACAAAACAAGGCAGGCCGGAGTTTCGTAGGCCACAGGTTGTCAAAAACCCCGGTGCGAACGAGTGCAGGCCATTCATGCCGTCAGGCTCATAATGCGCAGCATTGGAAAAGCCCGCCTTACTGAGAAAAGAAAGGTTTTCACCATGCAGAGACAGCCGCCCGATGTCCATACAACGCCCGGGCAGGACCCAGAAATGTAATCCGGTGCCGTTATCAACATCGATCACTTCGAGTCGGTCTGCCCTGCCGTCCCGCAACGTCATCCGCTGAGCATAAAACACCTGATCGGGACTGCCAGTGTACTGGAGAAGCGTTTTATAAGCTTCTGAAATCACGTATGCACTCCTCCTTCAATAGTATTTTACGAACAATGGATCGTTCCATTGATTGTTATTATAGCGTCTGTGCACCACGAAAACAATTGACAATAGTACCTTACTTCTCTTAAATTTTTTGTGAATTCAAACAATGGACCGTGCCATTTTACGTTTTTGGCGTGTATAATAAATGCGAGATGACATATTGCCTTTTTTCTTCCTTTTGGATATAATAATTGAACCCAATAATAGAAATATATGATGGGGGGTTTTTTCATGGCTACGATTAGGGATGTTGCCAAATATGCCGGCGTCTCCCACGGAACAGTATCCAACGTACTGAAAGGGGTCAGTTCTGTCAGCCTTGAAAATGTGCGGAAAGTTGAACAGGCAATTCAAGCATTGGGCTACACACCAGATGCCTCTGCCAGAAGCCTAAAAATGGAAGTCTCCCGGAAGATCGGAATCGTTCTCCCAAATATCACAGATTATTTCTATGCACAGTTCTATACGCAGCTTTCACAAATTCTCCGCGATAAGGACTTTGAACCACTGCTTTATATTACGGAAGATGTGCCAGAAAATGAAAGGGTCACGCTTTCTCAGTTGGAAAGCGTCAAGCCTGCAGGTATCGTATTAGCCACTTGCCGTCCCAACGAGAGAGAATACTTTTCTGCTCTATTGTCTGGGGGCCTCCCCGCTGTTTTTATCGAACGGGACATTCCTGATGTGGACTGCAATTTTGTGGGATTTCGAAACGATAAGACCATCCACTACGCCGTAAAAACACTTCTCAATGAAGGATATGCCCACATCGGACTCATCGCTGGCGCAGAGGAATATTCCAGTGAACAGCTCTGTGTTCGCGGCTATTTCAAGGCATTTGAGGATGCCGGCCTCATAGTTGAGATTCCGTATATACGGCATACCAGCGGCAGAAACGAAGATGCGTTTACCGCTACGGTTCATCTGCTATCCCTGCCTACACCCCCCGACGCCATCATCTGTACAAGCACACAGCTTGCCTCCGGTGTGCTAGGCGCCTTAAAGTATTCCCGCACAGAAACGGCCCCCCGCGTTGTGACACTTGGAGAGGATTCCTGGAATGACAACCGCTATCCCTCCACAACACTACTGCCCCGCTCCAGTTTGCAAATGAGCGACATTGTCGCACAAGTCCTGCTGGATAATATCCAAAACAATGCTTTCTTTGAGCGCCGAAAGATCCTCCTGAATAATATCTATGTATATATTGAAAAACCAGCGGTTCCTGCCATAGCTGAGCCAAAGCAGGAAGAACAGTCCATCCGGATGGCTATTATTGAAGGAGATATGGCAAATGCCCTCCGTGCCCTGCTTCCAGAGTTAAAAAGGACTCTTGGTATTTCCGTTGAACTGGAAAAGCATCCCCATGAAGATCTTTATAAGGTACTGTATGACCACTCCAACCGCTCAGAGGTAGATGTTTTCTCTGTTGATGTGCTGTGGCTGCGTGAAATGGCCTCCCGTGGCCTGCTGGCAGATTTAACTTCCGTAGCGGATGACAGCTTTTTGAGCTCTCTGGATGTGCAGCCAGAGCTATTTGATGATTTTGCCCGCTACAACGGCAAAATCTACGCATTACCATACCAGTATTGCAATCAGCTGCTCTTCTACCGAAAAGACCTCTTTGACCGCACAGACCTGCGCCGGATGTTCTACGAACAGTATCATACAGAGCTCAAATGCCCTGAAAGCTGGTCCGAATTCAATGCTGTAGCAAAGTTTTTCACAAAAGCCTGCAATCCGGAATCCCCCACTACCTACGGCACCACATTGGGCTGCAGGTTCTCCAGCGCCGCCCTTTGCGAATATTTGCCCCGCTTCTGGTCCTATGGAGCCGAGGTATTTGACCACCATGACCGCATTACGCTGGACAGCCCCTCCGCTATTAAAGCATTGATTAACTACTGTGAGAGCTTCCGCTATGCCAATCCAGCCTCTGTGGACAATTGGTGGCACGAGCAAGTAGAGGAATTCTCGGCAGGCGATACCGCTATGATGGTCATGTACTCCTCTTATGTCTCTCCTGTTGCTGACCGCAGTCGTTCCAAGGTCATCGGCAAAGTCGGTTTCGGCAACATTCCCGGCAACTGCCCTGTTCTGGGCGGCTGGACACTCGCCATTAACCGCAACAGTAAAAAATATGACACAGCTTTGGCCTTCCTCCAGTGGGCCTGTGACAAAAAAAACGCCATCCCACTCACCTTGTTGGGCAGCCTTTCCGCCTGTCAAGAAGTCTACAGGAGCAATGAGATCCGTAACATTTATCCGTGGGTACAGAAATCTTTGGAAATCTATCCTACCAGTCACCGCCGTTATCTTCCTCCCAGCGGAGAAAAAATTGGCATAAAACAGTATGAGGAGATCATTGCCCAAGCCGTCTGTGATTGTGTCACAGGTAAGGATGAGCCTGAAAGCGCTCTGCAAAAAGCCGCACAGAAGTTCAACCGGCTGCTTGAGTAACTGCAACGTCCTTTTATCAATGAGACCGGCCCTCTCCGACACAAAATCGGAAAGAGCCGGTTTTCTTATACAGATACTGAAAATGACCCAATGTGTACTTGCCGGAAGAGTAGCGTTCGATCATTTCTGATTCTTTAAATAAAACTCCTTGCAGCTAATATTGAAGCACAGCCCAACAGATTGCCCAGAGCGAACAACGACAGGTATCCAAAATGGGAGCGCGGCGCACCTGTCATGGAAACAAAAGCCTTTTTGAAAATAACTTGTTTATTCATAAATCTCTTCACAGTTTATGACTTACTCCATAACTGAGTAATCCAAAATTCCTTGCATCAATCACACTGCAAAGCGCCTTTTTCTTTAACCGTATCCTGTCCTCTATGCTGTTTTGCTGCCTTTTCAGAAGCGCGTTTCATCTGCTCAGCTAGAGACAGTTTTCTATCTTCCCTGCCGTAGACCAAACCCTGCTTTTTCAAACTATCCCATGAGATATTTTTCAAAAGATTGCGGTCACAGATAAGGATGCCACCGCACTTTACGAAATGGAGCGTGTGCTGAGACAGACCTTTGAAAAGCGGCTGGCCAATCCGCAAAGAAGCGCCACGCATATAATCAGGGATATCACCATCATAGGAGGGATTCGATGGGACATCCACAGGGTGCTCATTCATAAACAGGCATCCCATACGGACCACAGAGTTATCTGGAATATTGGATATTTGCCTAGAATCTGGTTTCAGAGTTACAGGGTCCAACGGAATCAGGACAGGACGAAAACCTGTATAATCACTCTGTGCAGAAGTGGGAAGGCTGCTCCAGTTGCGTTTAGAGTCATACCCGCGGCGCGTACAAGCGTTCATAGGACTTTCAGGGGAATCCTGACACAAAGAATACATGGAACGCCAATGGAGGAGATCATTTGCATCCCCCAGCTTTTCCATGATCGTATCCCATTCATGCTTTCCATGGATTCCATTTCAATCCGTCAACACAAAATGTACAGAGGAATGATCAGGAACGCTTCCTCCCGGTCACGGCTGGATGCCCCGGATAAATCCGTCCATCAAGCCAGTCAAATGATCCTCCAACGTCGATGTGGCTTCCTTCACATCCTTGGCACAGATAGCCTGGCAGATGTGCTGATGCCCAGACTGGAGCTGCAGGAGACTTTCCGCGTTGGTCAGCGCGGGCACAGTGAGCCAGTTCCGCATATTGCACTGCTCCCACAGCTTTAAAAGCACCTGATTCCCCGTGGCGTCGATGATGGCCCGATGGAACGCTGTGTCGCACTCGGTAAAAGCCCGCAGGTCTCCCCGCTTCGCACAGCCATCCATCTCCTTCAGAATATCCTGCAGGGAAACCGCCAGCTGTTCCATCCGGTCGTCTGTCAGCATCGTAATAACATCACGGATACTCTTGGATTCCAGGCAGATACGGACGCTGTAATTGTCCCGTACGTCCTTTTCTGACAGGGAACGGACACGGGAACCCTTGAACGGCACCGTCTCCACAAGGCCCACAGCCTCCAGATCACGGATGGCCTCCCGGACAGGTCCCTGGGACACCCCAAGCTCCTTCGCCCAATACGTCTCAATAATACGGTCCCCGGGATTCAGTTCCCCTGAAAAGATGGCCTCCCGAATGGCGTTCCGAATTTCCTCCCGGAATACCTTCCGATGGGAAACACCCGTATCTTCCCTATTCATATCTTGAACCTCCACCTTACTCCGCATACAAGCGGACTGCGCATGATCGATTATTTGTCATTATAGAGGCTGCAGACATCAAAGTCAACCGCTACATCATCCTCCCCCCCCTGCGGTTTTTTCCGAAAATTGCCTTTGAAGATGCTTTTCACCTACATGAAAAAAGGCCGCCTCACCAAACGGCGAGGCGGCCTCTCTGCATCAATTAAAACAACAGATTGGGCAGGAACAGGGAAATCTTCGGGAAGAAGATCAGCAAAAGCAGGCTGATACAGACCACCCCCAGATACGGAGGCAGATATTTTAGTGTCTCCTTCATCTTGACCTTGGCGATGCCCATGGTAATGAACAGCACGCCGCCCACAGGAGGCGTCACACCGGCATACACCAACGTGATGATCATGACCATGGCGAACTGAATGGGATCGATACCATACTGTGCGGCCACCGGCATCAAGATAGGGGCAACGATGATAGTGGCAGACAGGGTCTCAATAAACATACCCACGATCAGCAGGAAGATCACCAGCAGGATCATGATGACATACTTGCTGGAGGTCAGGGACACCAAGAAGTTGACGATGATAGTGGGGATCTTGGCATAAGCCACCAGCCAACTGAAAACATTGGCTGCAGCCACGATCAACAGACACATGGCGGAAGAAGCCGCAGCGTCCACAAAAATCTTGGGCAGATCTTTCCAGGTAAACTCCTTGAACACAAACATGCCGATGACCAGGGCGTACAGCACGGCGATGGCACCCGCCTCAGTGGCGGTAAAGACGCCGCCTACGATGCCGCCGATAATGATAAGCGGCATCACCAGGGCCAGCGCTGCCTTCTTGAAGGCCTTCCAGATCTCGCCCAAAGTAGCGCGGCGCTCACCCTTGATGCCCAGCTTTTTGGCATAAAAATAGGTGATAGCCAAGCAGCCGATACCGATCACCAGGCCGGGGAGCACACCTGCCATGAAGCACTCACCGATGGACAGATTCGTCAGGGAGCAATAGATGATCATGGTCAGGCTGGGAGGAATGATGGGGCCCAGAGAACCAGCGGTGGCTTGAATGACAGCCGCCAAGCCGCCGGGATAGCCCCGGTCCTTCATGGGCTCGATCATGATAGAGCCCACAGCCGCCGTATCCGCGGCAGCAGAACCGGAGATGCCGGCGAAAATGACACTGGTCAGAATATCCACCATGCCCAGGCCGCCGGTCAGGTGGCCGATCAGGGAGTGGGCGAAGTCCACCAGCCGCCGGGAAATGCCGCCCTTCAGCATCAGCTCACCGGAGAGCATGAAGAAGGGAATGGCCATCAGGCTGAAGGAGTTGACGCCAGAAAACAGGCGCTGGGCCACGACAGACAGGTTGGTTCCGTCCACCATCAAGCCGATCAAAGAGCCAAGGCCCATAGAAAAGGCAATGGGTACACCCGCGAACAAAAGGATAAAGAAGATCACGAACGCGGTAACAAACATCGTCATTTGGCTGCGACCTCCTCTTCCTTTTTCTTCTTCAGGGTACTGAAGTAATACTCTACCTGCGCGATGATCATCAGCACGCAGCCGATGGGGATGGCCATGTTCATCAGGCCCATGTTGACGCGGGTCATGGTGGACAACTGGACACGGTTGGCCCAGGCCGCCTGAGAGCCCAGCACCGCCATGGCTGCCAGGAAAATGACGCAGACGATGTTCACAAAGGTGAACAGGATCTTGTAGGTCTTGCCGTGGACACCTTCCAGCACCAGGTCAAAGGTGATGTTGGCACCTTTGCGAACGGTGATGGCGCCGCCCAGATAGGTGACCCACACGAACACAAACTTGGAGATCTCATCAATCCAGGTCTGGGACATGTGGAACATTCGGGTGAACACCTGGATCAACACCAGCGTCACCAGAACCGCAAACAGGATCGCAACGATGGCATCGGTGATTTTTCGAAGAATTTCAAGAGCTTTCATAGTCTCGTCCTATTCTCTCGTGTAATGTATGCTTACAAGGGGATAGTCCGAAAATCAGGCCAGAGCCTGGATGGCAGCGTACATTTCCTCCAGGCCGTTGTCAGCCACAAATTTCTCCAGAGCGGGAGCGCAGGCCTCCATCAGAGGAGCCTTGTCCATCTCCACGAAAGTCACACCACCGTCAGCCATAGCCTGCTTGGCGTTGGCCTCGATGTCCAGATACAGGTCATAGAAGAAGTCCATGGCCTCGGCGGCAGCCTCGTCAACGGCGGTCTGCTGCTCGGCGGTCAGGCTCTGATAGACGGAATCGCTCATGCAGAAAGCGGTGAAGGTCATCACGTGCTCGGTCAGGTTGTAGACGTTGGCGACCTCATAGAACTTCATCTGGGAGATGTACTCCATGTTGCCCTCCAGGCCGTTGGTAACGCCGGTCTGAACAGCGGTATAGGCCTCACCGGAGGGAATAGCCACGGGGGTGGCACCCAGAGCGGAGAAGCAGGCCTCGATGGAGGGGTTCTCGGGGATACGGACCTTGACACCCTTGAAGTCAGCCAGAGAGTTGATGGTCTTGTCCTTTAGCAGAGTGCTGCGGAAAGCGATGGCCTGCAGGCTGATGGGATGGATGCCGGTGGTCTCGGTGACCATATTCATGTAATCCTTGCCCACATCGCCGCTGACTGCCTCAACGGCCTGCTCCTTGGAGGCAAACAGGTAAGGCATATCCAAGATACCGGCGGCGGGGTTGTAGTTAGCCAGGGTGCCGGTGTCGATGATGGTCATATCCACGGTGCCGGCCTTCAGAGACTCGCAGTTCTCAGTCTGGCTGCCCAGCTGGCCGTCGGTGTAGAACTCCACATCCAAGGTGCCGCCGGACTTCTCCACCAGCAGTTCCTTGAACTTCTGAGCCATCTGCATGGTGCTGTGGTCGATGGACAGATGGGTGCTGAGGCGCAGGACCTTCTTCTCAGCAGGGGCCTCGGTGGCGGGCTTGTCGGAGCTGGCGGGAGCCTCGTCCTTCTTACCGCCGCAGGCGGCCAGAGACAGGGTCATAGCCAGTGCAAGAAGCAGAGCAAACAACTTTTTCATATTATTCTCCCTTTCAAATGTAAATTTGGGACTTGCCATGTTAAGATAATATAAACTTTCTTGTCTTTCTGCCATGCACAGTTGTGCATTTTTTTAGCACACCTTTGCTTTTCTACACCAAATAGACGGGCGGCCAAAGCCGTCCGTCTGTTTGTTTTATACAAATTCGTGCTTATTCTACAAATTTGTGCTAATCGTTTTTATGCAACTTCTGTCGTCCTCCCTTCAGGGTCCTGGAAAACTCCCTCGGACCGACACCCCTGCGCTTTTTGAAGACTCTACTAAAATAATTAGGATCACCGTAGCCCACTTGTTCGCCGATTCGGGCCAGACTCATGTCCGTGGTCTTCATCAACTCCACCGCCTGGGTTATCCGCTGCTCTGCCAAATAATCAGTGAAGCAGCGCCCTGTGTGTTCCTTAAACAAATGACTGAGGTAGCAGGCGTTTACATGCAGGCGGTCCGCCAGTGAGTCAATGCTCCAGGGCTGGCTACAATCCTCCTGGACTTTCTCCAATACCACCTGCACCACATTATTTCGCAGTCCATCTGTTCCCCGAGCCTCCTGCAGCAGCCACTCCAGATACCGGGCTGTGATCTCCGTTGCCTGTTCCCGCCCGCGGGCACTGATAAGGCCGCTGATTCGGTGGTAGGCTTCATTAGCAGCTTTGCCACCGAGAATCTGGCTGGTGCACTGACTCAGGGCCAGCAGCAACTGATACTTCAGAAGGTCCTCATATTCTTCGGACTTCTCCATCGCCTCCAGAATGGGCCGCAGGGCCTCCATCGCCGCCGCAAAGTCTCTGTGCCGCACGGCATCTTCCAGATCAGTCTGCTGCACCTCCGCCCGGAAAGCCATCTGTCCATCCTTTTCAAACCTGGTCAATTCCAAAAAAGTCTTTGGATAGCTGCCGAAAACCGCCGCCAGCGGGCCTGTCTGCGCCCGGACCGGAGCACAAAGGTCATTCTCCAGGGACTGAGCCAACCGGGTCAGCAGCTGAAGTGGCTCCGATGCGTCCTCATCCCGGCAAAACAGGAACACAGCCAGGCCGCCGCCATAGGCTGCCGCTGCGTATTTCGCCTCCCATCGGTCCAGCAGCTCCTCGGCCTCATCCAGTACACAGCCTTGGTCCGTTTCCAAATCAACGCGCAGAAGTCCGCACAAGGCATGCTGTTCTGTGATGTCCAGCACATTCAGCAGTCCCCGGATCTTCTTTGCATCTCCAAAGTACATCAGCTGCCGGGCCAGGTCCCGTGTGAATACCTCCCGGCTCTGGATCTGGGGTGCCAGATTCTCCTGCACCCTCTCGCAGTCCTCCAGAAAATGGTCCACCGCCCGGTAAAACTCCTCCCGCAGAGGAGGCTTCAGCAAATAATCCCGCACACCGTAGCGGAGAGCCTCCCGGGTATATTCAAAGTTGTCGTAGGCTGTCAATACAATGACGTAGGGCATACCCTTCAGCCCATGCAAGACATCAATGCCGGAAAGGCCAGGCATATTGATGTCTAGAATCAGCAGCTGCACCGGCTCCCGGTTCAGAATCTCCAGCGCCTGCTGACCGTTTTCCGCCTCCAGGAACTGAAACTGACCGGCATACCGACGTTCCAGCAAAATTTTAATAATATTTCGGTCCCGCAGTTCATCATCCGCGATCAGTACCCGGTACATCCTATATCTCCTCCTGAACAAGATATTTTAAACAGACTTTGGTTCCCTCTCCATCCCGGCTCTCCACTTTCAGCAGTCCCTCCTGCTTATAGAAAATGGCCATGCGGCTGCGCACATTGGCAATTCCCAACCCCGTGGATCTGGAATCGCCCCGGACAGTCTCTCCCCGGTTCAGGGCATCCACTTGTTCCTGAGGAATACCGCAGCCATTGTCTTCCACGTAGATCTCCACCGCCTCCGGTGTCTGACTCAGGATAATCTCGATCTTTCCGCCGGCGGTCATCCGTTCCACGCCGTGCTTCACCGCATTCTCCACAATGGGCTGCAGCGTCATACCCGGAATACGCAGCACCGGCAGCTCCTCCGGGGTAGAATCCAGGAAGGTGATCCGGTCTCCAAACCGCTCCTTCTGCAAAAACAGATAGGAGCGCACCATTTTCAGTTCATCCGCCAGCCAGCTGTCTTCCCGCACACTGGTAAGTCCGTAATGCAGCATGTAGGAGATGTGTTCAATGATATCAACTGTTCTGTCGGCGTTTTCCAGCAAAGCCGCCTCTGTGGCTACGCTTAACACATTAAATAAGAAGTGTGGATTCACCTGGGACTGCAGCGCCCGGAATTCTGCGTCCTGCAACAGGCTCTCCAGCCGCCACAGCTCCTCCTGATTCTGGAAGTTTTCCCGCACACGGTTCTTCATGGCATTGAAGGCCTCCGTCAGCTGGCCGATCTCATCCTGCTGTGCCACAGGCAAGTCCTCCATCTGATAGTCGCCTTCCATGATCTTCTCTGCCTGGCCGGTCAGCCGCTGGACCGGCTGATACACATCCTCTGCCATTTCGAAAGAAAAACATCCTGTTAACAGCAGCAGTGACAAAATCAGCACAGCAAACAGCGCCAGAGACACGGCATTCTGCCGCAGGATCGTCTCATATCTGGAAGACATGTGCTCTGTCAGGTTTTTCAGTATCTGATCACACAGGAACAGCCGATCCTCCTGATGTGTCAGAAATTCCTGGTAATACTCCATGATCTTCTCCGGCTCCGATTCCCGGATGAGAACATAAAAATCAGACGAAGTCCCTTTTTGATATGCCCGCAGATCCTCCGCCAGCAGCCGCAGTGTACTGGAACTCTCCAACAGCTCCAACTGCCAGATTCTTTGATTGAGCTCCTCCCAGGCGGAAATGCACTCCGTGATATTTTCCACACCGTTGACCACACGGTTCTGGACCTGCTCACTGACCGTGCTGACCTGTCCCTTCAACTGCTGGATATCTGTCATCTGGGTCATGATCTCCTGGTAGCTCCAGATGCTGCGGAGCGCGGCCATACCGAAAAGTCCGCCCACCAGGAGGATCATCAGGATCATACTGCCGCCGAACACATAGATTCGATGGCGCAGGCCCTTGGAGGGACGCCGGTCAGTCTTGTTCATCAGCAGCCACTCCCTGCGCACACATGCGCCCGCCGCTTTCCAGCCGGTAAGACACGATCCCATCTTCCTGCCACACCACCATCTTCTCCGGGATCTTTCCGTGCCGCTCCAGTTTCAGCAGCAGCCGGCACACCGGACCACTCAGCTGCCGGCGGAGGACCTGCCGGGCAGCCACCGCCCCTTCCAGACGGACACTGAACGGAGCATCCGGCCAGCAGGCCGCGCAGAAGCCCTGAATAAAAGCGGTCTCCTCTGATACCGGCAGTCTGGACAGCGGCGGAGCCGTCAGTTCACGGGTCAGATACACCAGGTTCTCAATGTGATTCAAAGCGCATTCTTCTCCCAGCAAAACGCTCCCGTAGAGATTCTCCAGTCCCTTGGTATACAGTTTTTGCTCCAAATCATTCATGCCACTTCTCCTCACGCCGCATCGGATGTCAAAAAATCAATGCCTGAGTCCATGGTCTCCGGGATCCAAAAATCACGGCAGATATCCCGCAGATAACGGATACCGATGGCGGCCGAAACGCCGGGTCTGGAAGTGACCAGGCCATTCAGAATACCGCTGTCCAAGCTCTCCTGATATTGGGAGACCTCTCCGTAGCAAAGCAATTGGCTGCTGATCCTATTGGTCAGAATACTGCTCTTCTTGGCAGAAATAGCGGTGGCTGACAGCGTATTATCCAGGCTGAAAAACAGCTCCGGCGCATCTTCATCCGAAAAGAGATTGATCAGAGCGTATTTGAGGTTCAGAGACTGCGCACTTTTACCCTCCAGCCGCATATAATCCACCACCTGATACCCGTCCGGGGGTGTTTCAGCCATCTGGCGGAGTTTTTTGTCGATCAGAAGGTCCTCCTCCACCTCTCCCGAAGGCACCTTCCTGAAAAACAGCAGTTCCACGATCTGGCTGCTGCCGCTGCCAGACAGATTTCCCACCACGACGGAGTCATCATCCCGCAGCGACTTTAAGCTCTGGTTCAGCACCACCAGGTCAGAGGAGGTCCCGCTTCCCACAAAGCTGCTGCGCAGTCCCTGCGCCACATCCCGCTCCATCACCACAATGGGGATGCCGGCATTCCGGAGAGCAGTCAGTTCTTCCCGGTAGTCATCGTCACTGACAGAAATCGGCCACAGCAGAACGCCGTCTACATTGGTCTCCGGCAGCACCCGCAGCATTTGCTTCTGCTCCGCCACGGTGGAAAAAGCATGAAACTCAATGTCCAGCTGGTACCGCTCCGCCAGCCGTTCCGCAGATTCCCGCACATTGCCCTCTTCGCTGTCCTGGGATGGCACGATCAGGACAAAGTGCATCTCACCGGCCTCTTCCTTTCCACCCGAACCAGACTGTTGCAGCACCTGAAGCAAAAGTGCTCCAATGCACAGGACGATCACAAGATCCAGGGCATAAAACCCAAACCGCCACCTTTTCATGCGTTCTCCCTGCCCGAACGGACATATTTCACCAGAGGTTTGACGTAAGCGGCGTTGGTGAAGTCCACCTTACCGCCATAGGACTCCAGAATATATCCTTCGATCTGGCTGCGGGCCTCCGGAGGCTTTTTCTGGATAGATTTTTTCAGGAGCCGCATCATGCCTTTTTGCAGAAAATTCATCTTCTTATAATCCAGTGCCCCGGGGAAATGGAAGAACCGGATGCCTCTCCGCTCCTCCTCAGTAAAGTTCCGGTCCAACACCTGGGCAAACGCCGCCTCATCCCCAGGCTGGGTCAATCCCACGGTAAAAACCACCAGTTGTACACGCTCCAGCAGATCCCGGTTATTTTTAATAAAGGATATTCCCTGGATAGCGCCCGAATAGACACAGCCGCCGTATACCAGCGTTTCATACAGCGTCAGCCGATCGATGACCGCCTCCTCCAGCGGGATCAGATCCGCGCCGCAGTCCCGGGCGATCCACTCGGCATACCGCTTGGTACTTCCATTCCTGGTGGCATAGACGACCGCTGTTTTTCTCTGCTCCATATCCCAGACTTCCTTTCTCTCCAGCCTGTCAACGCCTCGATAACTGATTATTTTTAACGAGATTATAACAGACTGTCAACTTATAAACAACTCCTTATCGGCAGTTTTGTCCGCAAAAACAGCGCTCTCATCCATGTCCCCCCTCGTCCTGTCAGCAGCAGTCAGGTCTCGCCTTTCCATTCTGCACAAAAAAGCTCCGCAACATTTGGAGCAGCGCTTTCATTATCAATACTTGATTATCGATAATCTGTATGTTATCATAGTTTCAGTCCAACGGACCTTCTCTGCCCATTTGGCAGTGTCCGCCGCTTTGCGGGAGGTAGTATCATGAAAGCCCTGGTCAAATTCGCCCCTGGTGCACAGAATGTGGAACTGCGGGATATCCCGGAGCCCGTCCCCGGAGACGGTGAGCTGAAGGTCCGTGTTCTCGCTGCCGGAATCTGCGGCAGCGATATCCACGCCATCTGCGACGAACGGGAGACCATCCCCCCTGTTACCCTGGGCCACGAATATGTGGGACAGGTAACGGAGACCCGCGGTGATGCCTGCGGCTTCAAGCCCGGTGATTGGGTCCTCACCATCCCAGCCTGCTATAACTGTGGCACCTGTGAGCTGTGCAAGGCCGGCCTGGTAACGCTCTGCAGGTCCCATCGGTCTTTGGGCTTTCACACCAACGGCACCATGGCCGAATATCTGGTGGTCCCCGCCAGGTATTCTTTCCACATTCCGGATACCGCCGTCTCTCTACAGGAGAAAATCTCATACGCCCTTGCAGAGCCCTTGGCCTGCATCATCCGCGGCGTCTATGAAAAGATCAATGTCACTCCGGGAAACATCGTGGTAGTCAGCGGCCCTGGCATCATGGGCCAGTTTGCTGTCCAGGCCTTTAAAGCCCGCGGGGCCTACGTAATTCTCTCTGGTCTCCCTCAGGATGAAGAAAAGCTGAGACTTGCCAAATCCTTGGGAGCCGATGAAACAGTCACTAGCCTAGAATCCCTGAAGGAGGCCGTCTTTTCTCGGAGTCCCAATGGGGCAGACATCACCTGTGAAGCAACCGGCCTGATTCCCTCTTTAGAAAGTTGCATGCAGGTCATCCGTCCTCTGGGGACACATCTGCAGATTGGCATGTTCGGCGGAAAGGTTCCCTGCCGGCTGGACGACCTATTCAACCGTGAGGTCCTTTATGTTCCTTCTAACTCCTCTTCCCTTTCCGCCTGGAAAACCATGTTGACCCTTCTGGCTGAAGGAAAAATCACCATGGAACCATTTGTCTCCTTGACCCTCCCCCTTTCCCGTTGGAAAGAGGGTTTTGATGCGGCAGAACGAAAGACGGTCTACAAGGCTGTTTTGATTCCAGATGCGATATCCTCAGACATTTCGCAAACCGATATCCGTTAACCCAGAGCAACTAGCTTTTTATAATATTGATGGAGGTGTTCTTTCATTATGATCGACAAGAAAACCGGTCTTTGGATCTATAACAAGATGAACGAGATCCGAGACTTCGAGGAGACGGCGTGGACGCTGTTCACCGAGAACAAGCTGCGCGGCTCCGTTCACCTGTACACCGGCGAGGAGGCTGTGGCCGCCTCTGTCTGCGCCCAGCTGACGGATGAGGACCTGATCGCATCCACTCACCGCGGCCACGGCCACTGCATCGCCAAGGGCGCCGAGCTGGATCGCGCTCTGGCGGAGCTGATGGGCAAGGCTACCGGCTACTGCAAGGGCCGCAGCGGCTCCATGCACATTGCCGATTTCACCAAGGGCAATCTGGGTGCCAACGCCATCGTGGGCGGCGGTATCCCCATCGCCACCGGCGGCGCTCTGGCCCTGAAGCTGCAGAACAAGCCCAACGTGGCTGTGGCTTTCTTCGGTGACGGTGCCTCCAACCAGGGTACCTTCCACGAGTCCATCAACATGGCCGCTGTCTGGAAGCTGCCCTGCATCTACGTCGTGGAGAACAACCAGTTTGGCATGACCGTGCCCGTGTGGCAGTCCACCTCTGTTGAGGATATCTCTGTCCGCGGCGCTGCCTATGGCATCCCCGGCGAGACTGTGGACGGCAACGACGTGGTGGCCGTGTACGAGGCCTTTGCCCGGGCCAAGGAGCGTGCACTGAAGGGCGAGGGCCCCTCCATCATCGAGTGCAAGACCTACCGTTGGCGCGGCCACTGGACCGGCGACCCCGAGGTCTACCGCACCCGTGAGGAAGTGGAAGACTGGAAGCAGAACAAGGACCCCATCAAGCGCTTCCGGGAATATCTGATCAAGCACAAGCTGGCTACCAAGAAGGAGCTGGATGAGATCGATGCGGCTGCCGCCGAAAAGATGGCCAAGGCCGTGGAATTCGCCATGAACAGCCCGGAGCCCGATCCGGCCCACGTTCTGGACGATGTGTTCTATGAAGGTTAAGGGGGTACGAAATCATGGCTAATATGACTTACGCACAGGCGGTCCGCAAGGTCATTCAGGAAGAAATGCGGCGCGATGACAAGGTCTTCGTCATGGGCGAGGACGTGGAAAAGCTGGGCGGTGTATTCGGCACCACCCGTGACCTGTATAAGGAATTCGGCACGGACCGCATCCGCAACACTCCTATTTCGGAATCTGCCATCGTCGGCGCCGCAGTGGGTGCAGCATCCGCTGGTATGCGTCCCATCGCAGAGCTGATGTACTGGGACTTCGCCTTCGTGGCTGCCGATCAGATCTTCAACCAGATGTGCAAGACCCGCTATGTCTTCGGCGGCAACGCCAAGCTGCCTATCGTTCTGCGCAGCCAGCAGGGTACCGGCCGCGGCAACGCTGCCACCCACTCCCAGTCTCTGGAGACCATTTTCATGCATATTCCCGGCGTGAAGGTTGCCTGCCCCTCTACCCCCGCTGAGGCCGCCGGCCTGCTGCGTACCGCCATCCGGGACGACAACCCTGTCTGCTTCTTTGAGCACAAGGCTCTGTACATCACCAAGGGCGAGGTGCCCGATGATCCCGATTTCTGCATCCCCTTCGGCAAGGCCGACATCAAGCGCGAAGGCACCGATGTCACCATCGTCACCAACCTGCTGTATGTCAGCCGCGCTTTGGAAGCCGCTGAGGAGCTGGCCAAGGAAGGCATTTCCGTCGAGGTCATTGACCCCCGCACTCTGGTTCCCTTCGACTATGACACCGTGACGGAGAGCGTGAAGAAGACCGGCCGCCTGGTGGTGGTCCACGAGGCGCATCAGAACTGCGGCTGGGGCGCTCAGGTCATCGCTGAGGTCAGCAAGCGCGCATTCCGTTATCTGGACGCCGCTCCCATTCACCTGGGTGCCAAGCCCTGCCCCCTGCCCTTCAACCCCGGTTTGGAAGCTGCCGTTATCCCCAGCGTGAAGGAGATCGTGGACGCCTGCAAGGCCACCATGTACCGCTAACAGAAAGGAGCTTCCACCATGGCTTCTATCGTAATTATGCCCAAGCAGGGTCTGATGATGACCGAAGGCACCATCACAAGCTGGCTGAAGAAGGAAGGCGAAGAGGTCGTTGCCGGCGCGCCTCTGTTTGAGATGGAGACCGACAAGCTGACCATTACCATGGATGCCGAGGTTTCCGGCACCCTGCTGAAGATTATCCATCCCGCAGGCGACGTGGTGCCCATCACTCAGCCCATCGCCATCGTCGGTACTCCCGGCGAGGACATCTCCGCCCTGCTGGGCGGTGAGGCTCCCGCTCCTGCCGCCGCTCCTGCTCCCACTACTGAGGTTCCCGCCCCTGCTGCAGCTCCCGCACCTGCTGCGGCTCCCGCAGAGCTGCCTGCTTCCGCTTCTCTGGTCATCATGCCCAAGCAGGGTCTGATGATGACCGAAGGTACCATCATCAAGTGGCTGGTCAAAGAGGGCGAGCAGGTCACTGCAGGCAAGCCTCTGTTTGAGATGGAAACCGACAAGCTGACCATCACCATGGATGCCGAAGTCTCCGGTACCATGCTGAAGATCCTTCATCCCGAGGGTGATGTGGTGCCCATTACCGAGCCTATCGCTATCGTGGGCGAGGCGGGGACCGATGTGTCCGGCTTCGCGGGCGGCGCTGCTCCCGCGGCCGCGCCTGCCGCTCCTGCACCCGCAGCTGCCCCTGCTACTGTTCCTGCTGCACCCGCCGCTGTTCCCGTCCGTGACCCCAACGCCAGAATTTGGGCTTCTCCCCGTGCCCGGCTGCACGCGGAGGAAAACGGCGTGGATCTGGCCTATGTTCCCGCTACCGGGCCAGACGATTACATCATCGACCGGGATGTGATGGGCTATATCACCAACAAGCCCGCCGTCACGCCTCTGGCCGCCAACGTTGCCAAGGCCCAGGGCATCGACCTGTCCGGCATCACCGGCACCGGCACAAACGGCAAGATCACCACCGCCGACCTGCCCGGCGCTGCTCCCGCGGCTGCTCCTGCTGTGCCTGTATCTGCTCCTGCCGCCGCGCCCGCAGCCGATACTGCTCCTGCCACTGTTGAGGCTCCCGCAGGTCAGTTGACCCGTGGTACACATACCGAGAAGATGAGCGGTATGCGCAAGGCCATCAGCAAGAATATGCTGGCCAGCAAGTCCACCAATGCCCAGACCAATCACCGGATGGTGGTGGACATGACCGCCGCCATCGCCCTGCGCAAGCAGTACAAGGATCTGGGCATCAAGGTCTCCTACAACGACATCATCGTCCGGGCCTGCGCCAAGGCTCTGACCGATATGCCCATCGTCAACGCCTCCGTGGACGGTAACACCATCGTTTATCACGACTATGTGAACGTGGGCACCGCTGTCTCTGTCCCCGGCGGCCTGATCGTCCCCGTCATCAAGGACGCCGACATCATCGGCCTCTCCGGCATCGCTGCCAAGTCCACTGAGCTGATTGAGAAGGCCCGGGACGGCAAGCTGACCGACGCCGATTACCACGGCGGCACCTTCACCGTGTCCTCCCTGGGCATGTTCGACCTGGATGACTTCGTCGCCATCATCAATCCTCCCGAGTCCGCCATTCTGGCCGTCGGCAAGATCGCCAAGACCCCTGTGGTGGTCACCAACGACGAGGGCGAGGACGAGATCGTCATCAAGTCCATGTGTGCCCTGTGTCTGAGCTATGACCACCGCATCATCGACGGCGCCGAGGCCGCCAAGTTCCTGCAGAAGCTGAAGGGCTACTTGCAGAACCCGGTGCTTCTGATTTAAGGAGGGACACGCTATGCAGAAATTTGATGCTGTCGTCGTGGGCGGAGGCCCCGGCGGCTATGCCTGCGCCATCCGTCTGAGCCAGAACGGTCTGAAGACCGCTCTGGTGGAGGAAGGCGAGCTGGGCGGCACCTGTCTGAACCGGGGCTGCATCCCCACCAAGACTCTGCTCCACTCCGCCGACGTGTACTACGACGCCACCCATGGCGGCGATTTCGGCGTCACCGCCGGAAACGTCACCTTTGACTACGCCAAGATCATTGAGCGGAAGAACGCCGTCTCCAGGCAGCTGAGCAACGGCATCGCCTTTTTGGAAAAGAACCACGGCGTGACAGTTTTCAAGGCACGTGCCACTCTGGCGGACCGCAATACCGTTGATCTGAACAACGGTGAGACCCTGTCCTGCGACCACCTGATCGTGGCTACCGGCTCCAACCCCGCCCGCATCCCCATCCCCGGCGTGGACCTGCCGGGCGTGGTGGACTCCACTGGCCTTCTGAACATGACCACCTGTCCAAAGCACATTATTATCGTGGGTGGCGGCGTCATCGGCGTTGAGTTCGCCACCTTCTTCTATCGCCTGGGCGTGAAGGTCACCATCGTGGAGATGCTGGACCGGGTCCTGGGTCCTCTGGACAAGGACGTCACCGACTTCGTGGAGACCGAATTGAAGAAGTGCGGCGTGGAGCTGGTGCTGGGCGTGAAGGTGGAGTCCATTGAACCGGGCCTGAAGGTCAACTATGCCGCCGTGAAGGATGGTGCCAAGGGCACAGCCGAGGGCGACGTAGTCCTCATGGCCGGCGGCCGCATCCCCAACACCAAGGGAATCGGCCTGGACACCATCGGCGTGAAGATGGATCGAAAGGGCTTCGTGGACGTGGACGGCCTGTGCCGCACCAATGTCCCCGGCGTCTACGCCATTGGCGACATCAACGGCAAGATGCAGCTGGCCCATGTGGCTACCGCTCAGGGCACTATGGTGGCAGACCACATTGCGGGCAAGCCCTGCAAGCAGCTGAACCTGAACCGTATCCCCTCCTGCGTCTACTGCAATCCGGAGACCGCCATGGTGGGTCTCACCGAGGAGCAGGCCCGGGCAACCGGCAAAGACGTGGGCACCGGCGTATTCAACCTGTCCGGTAATGGCAAGGCTCTGACTATGGGCGAGAACAAGGGCTTTGTGAAGTTCGTGTTCGACAAGGCCACGGAGGAGATCCTGGGCTTCCATGTGATCGGTCCCCGGGCCACGGACCTGGCCGCCGAGGTGGCAGCCGTCATGGAATGCGAGGGCACCATCAGCGAGATTGGCAGCACGGTCCACCCCCACCCCACAGTAAGTGAGGCTATCATGGAAGCCGCTCACGCCTGCCATGGCAACAGTGTCCACGCCCCCAAGGCCCGTAAGTAACCTATTCCCTTTCTTTTCTCTTTCTTCCTAAGTAGGCTTGCCGGAGGAACTATGTTAGGATACTTCTAACTCAGTTCCCTCCGGCCAGTCTGCGCGAGACAAGACTCTATATTTCGTATTCAAGGAGAAATGTATTATGGCTAAAGCAATGGACGCTTTTTCCGCCTCTCTGATGGCCGATAAGCGCGAGATCATTTTCGCTCCCACCGTGTACAAGTTCCAGACCTTCGCCCAGATGGCGGAGGAGTTCAAGCTGAACGACCGCGACGTGGTCCTGACCAACGAGTTCATCTACAAGCCCTTCATGGAGGAGCTGGGCCTGAAGTGCCAGTTCGTGTTCCAGGAGAAGTTCGGCGCCGGTGAGCCCTCCGAGGCCATGATCCAGACCATGTACGACGCCATCCCCTACGACAGCTATGACCGTGTCATCGCCGTGGGCGGCGGCGCCATCATGGACCTGTGCAAGCTGCTGGGCTGCAAGCGTCCCGACACCGTGCACAACCTGTACTTCAAGCGTTTCCCCGTCGTCCACGAGAAGGACGTCATCGCCATCCCCACCACCTGCGGCACCGGCTCCGAGTGCACCAACATCTCCGTGGCTATCGTCAAGGATGAGAAGGACGGCGTGCTGACCGGCGGCGAGACCAAGCTGGGTCTAGTTTCCGACGATATCATCCCCAACAAGGTCTGCCTGATCCCCGACCTGCTGCTCACCCTGCCCTACAAGCCCTTCGCCTGCTCTGCCATCGACGCTCTGGTGCATGCCACCGAGTCCTTCCTGAGCCCCCACCGCAAGACCATCACCTCCGAGCTGTTCAGCGAGAAGGCCATGGACATGATCCTGAAGGGCTTCAAGCTGCTGGACGAGAAGGGTCCCGACGCCCGGTTCGAGTACATGGACCAGTTCGTCACCGCTTCCTTCTACGCCGGCATCGCCTTCCTGAAGGCCGGCTGCGGCCCTGTCCACGGCATGAGCTTCCCCCTGGGCGGCACCTATCATGTGCCTCACGGCGAGTCCAACTACATGCTGTTCGGCGCCATCATGGACTACTATGATGAGAAGAACCCCGACGGCGAGATCATGAAGTTCAAGAACCTGGTGGCCGGCATTCTGGGCTGCGAGCCCAAGGACGCCATCCCCGAGATGAACGCCCTGCTGCAGCGCATCCTGCCCCTGCGTCCCCTGCGTGACTGCGGCTTCACCGAGGCCGACTTCAAGGCCTTCCCCCAGTCCGTGGAGACCAACCAGCAGCGCCTGATGACCAACGCCTACTATCCCTTCGATCTGGAGAGCGAAGAGGCCATCTATCGTAAGTGCTATTGATTTTACAATTTCTCTTTTCTCCAAAGGCAGAGGCCGGACACATGGCAGTGTGTCCGGCCTCTGTCGTCTATAAAACGTCCATCAAGCTTCCTTATCAAATATTTCTTGTGAGGAATATCATCTTATGCTTTCTGCTGTTTTTCAAAATACATCGCCAATTCATTGCCAAAGCCCTTGATATGCAGGAACATATAGGCTCCCGCGCTGGACTCCTCATGTGCTTTTAGATAGCCAAAAATATTCCTGTGCTGAGCAATCAGCTCATCCAGAGAAAACTCCGTGATGAGGGCGCATATATATGTCCACTCCGCCATGCGCAGTACCTTCCACGCCCGCTTTAAGGCGGGACTTCCCGCGGCGTCCATCACCAGTCCGTGAAATTCCATGTCCAGATGAACAAATACCGACATATCCTGGTCTTTATCCCGTTCCATCTGCTGGAGAATTTCTTCCATCTCGGCCAATTGTTCATCTGTCACGCGCTTAGCTGCCCGTTTGGCCGCATATTCTTCAATGAAAGCCCGGATATCAAATATATCCTCGATTTCCGCCACGCTCAAATTACGGACATATGTCCCAGAGTAGGGTCTCTCCTCCAGCAGTCCCATGATGGCCAGTTCCAGCATAGCCTCCCGCACCGGGGCCTGGGATACATTCAGTTCCTTTGCCAGCCGTGTCTCGACAATTCGGTCTCCCGGTTTATAGACGCCCTCTGTGATCTGCCTCTGGATATAATCCCGAATATTGCTCCGCAGCGTCTCCTTCGCCGGCAGCCGTTTTCCCATTGTTTTTCCCCGCATGGCACTCACCCTTCAATCTGTCTTGCATCTCCAAATACTTTTGCCTATTTTCCCACATTTTTCTGGAGAAAGCAAACATTTTTATTGAAAGGCCTTGAAAATAATGAGAGTTTTTTAGCTTTTTCAAACAGGAGGCTGGCCGGATGCCCCGACCAGCCTCCTGTTCATTCACTCCGCAACGTTTGTTTGTGCCAAAATATCACGCACCAATTCGATTGCCCGCTCCACAAATACAGTACAGCTTCGATACATCCCCTTAGACTTCAAGGCGTGTTCTCTCACATAGGCAGCCTGCAATTCCCGGCAATTCAAGGTACCAAACGAATTCTCAAATTCCCGCAGAAATTCCCGGACTGCTTTTGCGGAAGGCTCCCGCGCCTGCTCCGGTTCTGTACGTCCGGTCACCCATCCCAGGGCAGCCACAGCGCCAACCACGGCGCCGCAGGTCGTCCCCCGCTGCATCCCGCCGCCAAAGCCGGTCATCATCCGAACTGTCTCCGGAGGCGCATCGATCACACCCTCTTCGATCAGACAGCGCAGAGTCGTTTCCGCGCAGTTCAAACCGCCCTTGTAAAAATACGTGGTTGCGTCCATCTTCAAGTTTCTTCGGGTCCGTTGATGCGCTCCGCAGCCAGCATAATCGCGTCCGCAATACGGGCGTAGCCGGTACAGCGGCAGATATTGCCCTCCATCTCCTTACGGATCTGTTCCCTTGTGGGGTGAGGGTACAGGTTCAGCAGCGCAATGCCGGAAAGAAGCATTCCCGGCGTGCAGTAGCCGCACTGGACTGCGCCAACCTCCAAAAATGCCTCCTGCAGCGGGTGCAGACGGCCATCCGTAGCCAGGCCCTCCACAGTCAGAACGTGCTTACCGTCCAACTCCGCCGCCAGCACCAGGCAGGAATTCATGGGATGGCCTTCCACCAGAACGGTGCAAGCACCGCATTCTCCCTCGTCGCAGCCCTCTTTCGTGCCCGTCAGCTGCAATTCCTCACGCAGGAACTGCAGCAGTGTCATGTTTGCGGGAACTGTGCGGATATATACCTCATCATTGACCGTGATCTGAATGGTAACTTGCTGCATCGATCAGCCCTCCTTTGCCAGTGTGATGGCCTGTTCCAGCGCCTGAACGGTCAGTTCTTCCAGAAGCGCCAGACGGAATTCCGCACTGGAGCGCCAGCTGGAACGGGGATGGCTCTCCTGCAGGACGGTCTTTCCGGCTTCTGCCAGCAGCTCCGGCGCAGCGGTCTTTCCCGTCAGCAGTGCCTCGGTCTTTTCCGCGCGGATAGGGGTGGGAGCCGCAGTGGTCAGCGCGATCCGTACCGTTTTCATCACGTCGCCCTCCAGCTCCACATAGGCGGACACGCCCAGCAGCGCCAGGTCCATGGCGTTGCGGCGGGTGTATTTGATATAAAAGCTGCCGGAATGTGCCGGGGGCGCAGGGATACGGATGCGCTTCAGCAGCTCGTCCGGCCCCATATCCAGCTTTTTCAGGCCCAGGTAAAAGTCCTTCAGCGGCACCTCCCGCTCACCGGAAGGTCCGGCCACAACGACCCTTGCGTCATGGACCAGCATGGGGCCGATGCTGTCCGCGGAAGGAGCGCCGTTGCAGATATTGCCGCCCAAGGTGCCCCGGGTGCGAATCTGCACGGAACCAACCCGGGAGCAGCCCTCGAACATGGCCCGGTAATGCTGCTTGATCACATCCCACAGTTCGATTTCCCGGTGGGTCGTCAGTGCCCCCAGGTCCAGGCCGGTCGCAGGGTCAAAAGTATGACCCTGAAGCTCCGGGACGTTCTTCACATCCACCACTTTGGCGGAGCGGTCCTTGCCGCCGTGCATATTGACGAATACATCCGTACCGCCGGCTACGACCTCAGCGCCCTCACCTTTCAGGCGGCAGGCCTCCGACAGGTCGGTGGGCATATACAGTTCAAATTTGGGAAGCATTGCCGCGCTCCTTTCTGAACAGAACGTGTTCCGGCTTGATGGGGATGGACGTAAAGTCCTCGTTGCAGGCGTGGCACACCGCATTGACGATGGCGGCGGCGGTGGGCGCCAGGCCCGGCTCGCCGATGCCCTTGACGCCATAGGGTCCCTCCGGGTGCGCCTGCTCCACCAGGGTGATCTTCATCTCCACGTCGGAATCCATGAAGGTGGGCACCTTATAGTCCACCATGTTGCCATTGCGGAGCTTGCCGTCCTCGTAAATCATCTCCTCCATCAGTGCATGGCCCAGACCCATGATGATAGAGCCCTCGATCTGCTGGAGACAGCCAGTGGGGTTGATGGCCTTGCCCACGTCATGGGCGGCGCCCACCTTTTTCACCTGCACCCGGCCGGTCTTGGGATTTACTGCCACAATGGCCGCCTGAGCGCCGTGCATCCACATGACCGTGGGACGCTTGGACTGGCGTCCGTCCACCGGGGGCGGATCAAAAATGTCAGAGGTCCCATACCGGCCGATAGCGGCCACCGGCGCCTGTTCATGCAGGATGCCGGACTTGCCCACATCATTGATGTGGATACGCTTGTTCGGGTCTGTTCTGCACTGGATGTAGCCCTCAGCCGTGTATTCCACCTCAGCCGCATCTACCTTGAACTTCAGGGCTGCCAGGCGGCAAAGCTGGTCCTTGATATCTGCACATGCCTCCAGGACCGCGTTGCCGGAGTGGAAGGTGGAGCGGGAGGAGGTCGTCGTCTTGTCGTAAGGCGTGATGGCGGTATCCACAGGCGCCACACTGATTTTTTCCAGATCCATACCCAGCGCCTGGGCTGCAATCTGGGGCAGCGTCGTGGTGACGCCCTGTCCCATCTCCGTGCTGGCGGACATGATGTACAAAGAGCCGTTCTCGTTCATCTTTACCAGAACGGACGTGGTGGAGGGGGTTCCTGTCAGCTTGTTGAAGCAGGCGATGCCCTTGCCGCAGAGGTTGCCCTCCTCATCCACCCAGCGGTCAGGCAGGGCGTTCCAGTCCACGTTGGCGGCGGCGCCTTCCAGGCACTCCGCCACTGCCATGGTCTGCATGGTTTCGCCGGTGATGCCGGTATCTCCGTTCCGCAGCACGTTTTTCAGACGCAGCTCCAGAGGGTCCATCCCCAGCCGCTCCGCGATCAGGTCCATCTGCCGCTCGTGGGCCGTGGCCACTTCCGTCACGCCGAAGCCGCGGTAAGCGGTACCCAGCGTCTTGTTTGTCATGTACACATAGCCGTCCACCTGGGCGTTGGGCAGCTTATAGGGGCCATTGGCAGCAAAGCCCGCGTTGTAATCCACCCGGGGATTGGTGGTCACATAGGCGCCGGCATCCCACTCGATGGTCACCTGCTGCGCCGTCAGCGTTCCGTCCCGCTTCACGCCGGTTTTGATATGCATGTGGACGGGAGAGCGGCAGACGGTGGCGGCAAACTCCTCGTCCCGCCGGTAAGTCAGCTTCACCGGGCGGCCCTTCGCCTTCAAGGACAGGGCGATGGCAATGGGTTCGCAGCGGACCTCATATTTGCCGCCAAAGCCGCCGCCAATTTCTGTAACGGTAAGCCGCACCTTTTCCAGCGGCACATGGAAGGTCTTGGCCAGCAGCCCCCGGATGCTAAAGGGAGACTGGCTGGGCGACCAAATATGGATCTCTCCGGATACCGGGTCCGCTTTAGCTGTGGCGGTGTGTGTCTCGATCGTGGTGTGCTGCAGCATCCCGCAGGAGAACTCGCTCTCCACGATCTCGTCCGCCTCGGCGAAGCCCTTTTCCACATCTCCCTTTTTCAGGTGATACTGGTCTCCAATATTCGTTCCCTGCTGGGGGAAGCAGGCGCTGCTGCAATCATACCGGCTCCAGTCCTCATGGATCAAAACCTCGTTTTTCATAGAGGTCTCCAGGTCATTCACCACCGGCAGCGGCTCGTACTCCACCTCGATGAGCCGCACAGCCTCATGGGCCAGTTCCTCCGTGTCGGCGGCCACCGCCGCCACCGGCTCACCCTGATAGCGCACCTTTTCCTGCGCCACGATGGGCTGGTCGGCAATAAAAGACCCGTAAAGGGTGGGAAAATCCGAACCAACGACCACAGCCCGAACACCGGGCAGCGCCTGGGCCTTTTCCGTATGGACTCCCAAAACCCGGGCGTGGGCATAGGGGCTGTGAAGAACAGCGCCATAGAGCTGTCCCGGCTGGTCCACATCCGCACCGAACTGGGCGGTCCCGGTGACCTTGGCAATGCCGCCCTTGCGGATCTGCGTATGTCCAATGACCGCTTCTTCACCTGTGGTATCTTTGCGGCTGACGACCAAACGGTCCCAGTCGCGGCCTTCCTGCATCATAGGATGCTCCTTTCCTCGAAATCATCCAGCGTCAGCAACGCTCCACCAGTCTTGGCGAAGTAGCGCTTCAGCTCGTCTCCGAAATTTTTGATATGTAAGAACATATAGGCGCCGACGGTATGGTCGGCGTGTTTTTTTAACATGCCATAGATATCCCAATGCTGCTTCGCCAGTTCCGAAAGGGAATTTTGCGTCACCGCCGCAGACAGCCCCGTCCATTCCACCAGACGGAGGCCGTCCCACATCCGCTTCAGCGCCGGACTGCCAGCCGCATCCACCACCAATCCATGGAAGGTGATGTCCATTTCCACGAACTCGTGGATATCCTTCGCTGCGTCCATCCGGTGCAGCAGTGCTTCCATCTCTGCCAGCTGTTCATCTGTAATGCGCTTGGCCGCCTGCCGTGCCGCATACTCGTCGATAAACGCCCGTGTATTATAGATATCCTCGATATCCGCCGCGGTCAACTGCCTGACAAAGGAGCCGGAATACGGCCTCTCCTCCAAAAGCCCCATCGCCGCCAGCTCCAATATGGCTTCCCGCACCGGAGCCTGAGACACATTCAATTCCTTGGCCAGCTGCGTCTCTACGATCCGGTCTCCCGCTTTAAACCGTCCGCTTGCGATCTGCTCCTGAATGTAGCTCCGGATCTCCTTTCTGAGTGTGCCTTTCGCGATATCCTTTTTGGTTTCGTTTCTGGCCATAGGCATCCATCCTCCTGCAAGCGTTGTTCGTCTATTATAATCGATTATCGTTTTTATACTATATGATAAAACATGGTTTGTCAATCCGTGATTGCCGCAAGACGCTGTTTTCTCTCTTCCAAATAAGCATCGAACCGTTCTTTTGTCAGATTTACGATCAATTCCTGCGGGAAATCCAGCTCCTCCAGCAGCGTCATCAGCGGCGTCACGCTGCCAACCATGGTATAGAAATGGGCGTCGCTGGCTACACATACCCGCTGACGATGCTCCTTGCAGCAGAGAATATAGCGTTTCAGGGAAGGCAGGCTGCCCGGCCGGTGGGCGGTGGTGGAGTTGTTGTTCAGCTCCAGCAGCTTTCCATGAGCCTGCGCCGCTTGCACCATCGCTTCAAAATCGCAGGGGACAGAAGGATCGTCCGCGTGGCCGATGATGTCGATATACGGATTTTTCAAGATATTGCAATAGGTTGCCGTGTTGGCCTCCGCCATATCCCGCTCGGGAAACATATGGGTGTGAATGCTGGCAATGGCAAATTCACAGAACTTCAAATATTCAGGCGGAATATCCAAATGGTCCTCATGATCCAGAATGTTGACTTCCACGCCTTTATAGACCCGGATGCCCTCCACCACCTCCGGCAGCATCCTTTGGCTGTGGGGGATATAAGAAGGGGCGCCGCATTCGATGGCCGGTCCGTGCTCGGTCAGGCACAGGCCTTTCATCCCCTTTTCCCGCGCGGCGCGGCAGTTCTCACCGAGGGTAGACCAGGCATGTCCGGAGAGGATGGTATGGGTATGGGTGTCCACTTCCGGAATCATTTTGCTTAATTGCATAAAATCCAGCGCTCCTTTTTAGTCAGTATTTTGCCTAAAATCTGCAATTTCTGTCTTGACTTTCTGTGCAAATTTGTTTACGATTTAACCGTCAATAATCGATTATCGAATTTCAGCAAGTTCAATTACATCCTTTATGTTTTTGAGCATAGCACCCAAGTTACCCGAAAGCAACCATTATCCGGGCGCTTTCTTAAAATTTCTCGCATTTATTTGTCCTCGGTTATTGACCATCCCTTATTTCCCTCATCTGTTGCAATCGATTTTCGATAATTCGATTGAGCAGACCAACCTGAGAAGCAAGTTCTTTCTTTTGGCATCAAAAAAAAGAAAAGGAGAATCATCATGAGTGACACTTCCAAGATCCTTGCCACAAAGTTCACGGACGACCGCTTCCCCATCGAATGGAAAGACGAGCAGGAAAAGAGCCTGATGTGGTTCTACGATGACCTGCACTGCCCCAATCCCATCTCCCCCCTGTACTTCGACGTCGGCGGCTGGTGGGACTGCGACGGCCGCTGGGGTTCCGACTGCACTTATATGTATCAGCGGTTCGGCGCTCCTATCGGTAAGGCGTGGATCGCCAAGAATATCGGCGGCTATGTCTACTCCGCCGTCGTTCCCCCCGAGATGGACGCCGACAAGATCGGCCCCATGTTCGACTATTACGTCAAGGTCATGCCCATCTACGCCGACACCTTCCTGGACCGTTGGCACAAGATGTACATTCCCCGCCTGAAGGAGATCCAGAACGCTATGCTGGACTGCGATTTCGAGCACAAGTCCCTGCCCGAGATCATGATCCACATGGAGGATATGCTGGACATGAAGTCCGAGGCCTTCCGCATCCACTGGATCATCAACCTGGCCCAGTTCCAGGCTTCCACGGACTTCACCAACGCCGCCAAGGCTGCCGGCGCTGACGATGTCCTCATCGGCAAGATCAACGTCTCCCCCGCCGACCGCAACTGGGACTCCCTGAAGGCCCTGTGGGAGATGAAGGAAGAGGTCTGCCGTGTTCCCGCTCTGAAGGAGCTGTTCCTCTCCACCACCGACAACGCCGAGATCATGGCCAAGGTCGCCGACGTCCCCGGCAGCGAAAAGTTCCTGGAGATGATGGATGCTTACCGCAACGAGTACGGCTTCAAGGCCATGTACACCCACGAGTTCATCTACAAGACCTGGTACGAAGACCCCACCCCCGCTTACGAGGCCGTCCGCACCTATGTCAACAACAACTACGATTACAACGCTGAGTACGATGCCTGCATGCAGTCCCAGAAGGAGGCTATCGAGCAGCTCTACTCCATGGTCAGCGACCCCGAGGAGCTGGCAAAGCTCAAGCACTATCTGGAGCTGTGCGTGAAGATGGCTCCTATCACCCCCGACCATCACTTCTACATCGACCAGGGCGTCTACTCTCACATGCGCGTCGCCTTCGTCCAGATCGGCAAGGCCATGGTCCGCGAGGGTATTCTGGACGACGCCGAGGATATCTTCATGCTGAAGTATGACGAGATCCGCTGCGCCTGCTGCTCCGATTATCCCGTTAAGGAGCTGGTCAAGACCCGCCGCGCCGAGATGGAGGAAGCCCGCAAGCGTCATCCCCAGGAGTGGTACGGCACCGCTACCGAGTGGCAGGTCTACAACGAGCCTTACAAGACCCTGTGGGGCTATCCCCAGAAGTTCGAGGCCGAGCTGAAGGAACAGGCCGAAAAGGCCGAGATCAGCAAGACCGTCCTGAAGGGCATCCCCGGCTGCCCCGGTGTTCAGGAAGGCATTGCCCATCTGGTGTATGACCCCTCCGAGCTGGATTCCGTCAAGGACGGCGAGGTTCTGGTCTGCAAGATGACCAACCCCGCCTGGGTCGTCTCCTTCTCCAAGATCTCCGCTCTGATCACCGATACCGGCGGCGCCCTGTCCCACCCCGCCGTGGTCGCCCGTGAGTTTGGTGTTCCCTGCGTTGTTGGCACCCGCCGCGCTACCCAGCTCATCAAGACCGGCGACAAGGTCCGCGTTGACGGCACTCACGGTGTCGTGGAAGTGATCGGCTGATTTGTCCTCACCTGTGCGGCACCCGGGATCCCGGCGTGCCGCACAGTTTTTCCAATACGAAATCATTACTCCCGCCCAACTCCCGACGGGACCTAGAAAGGAACAACAACAATGAATCAGTATCTGGCATGGTTTGACGAAATCCCCGACGAGGCGTTGGGCAGTGCGGCCGGCGGCAAGGGCGCCAGCCTGTGCCGTATGTCCCGGGCCGGTCTTCCCGTTCCCAAGGGCTTTATCGTCCGTTCTGAAATGTTCAATGCGTTTATGGAAGCCAATGGTCTGTGGGACTATGTCTTTGAAAAACTGGCCACCATCGATTTCTCCAGTGACGCCTCCCTGATCTCCGTGGCCGCCGAGATCCGTCAGCGCATCATCGACTCCCCTGTGCCCCAGGAGATGGCCGAGGCTATCGTCTCCTTCTACTCCCAGATCGGCAGCGGTCACGAGCCTGTGGCCGTCCGTTCCAGCGGCACTGCCGAGGATCTGGATGACGCCAGCTTCGCCGGCCAGCAGGAGACCTTCCTCTTTGTCATCGGCAACGATGACGTGGTGAAATACATCAAGGAGTGCTGGGCCTCCCTGTATAACGACCGGGCTATCTTCTACCGCAAGGAGAAGAACTTCGACGAGCGCAGCATCTCCATCGCCGTGGTGGTTCAGTGCATGGTCAGTGCCCAGAAGGCCGGTGTCATGTTCACCTCCAACCCCATCACAAACGACCACGACACCGTGATTCTGGAAGCCGCCTGGGGTCTGGGCGAGGCTATCGTGTCCGGCATCGTGACCCCCGACAATCTGTGGATCAACAAGCACACCGGCGAGATCACCACCGAATACATCTCCGAAAAGGAGACCATGGTGGTCCGTCTCAGCGAGCGGGGCGGCACCAAGGAAATTCCCGTTCCCGAGGAGCTGCGGGAGGCTCCCGTCCTGACGGATGACGAGCGCAACCAACTGGTGGAGCTGGCCAAGAAGATCGAGGCCTTCTACAAGAAGCCCGAGGATATTGAGTGGGCCATTGTGGACGGCCAAGTCTACCTGCTCCAGTCCCGTCCCATCACCACCATGAAGTAAAAAACACACCAATTTCGATAAGGAGACCTGTAATATGAGCGTTTTTACTGAAGAACTGAAGAGCGGCAAGGCGGTCCTGCGTTTCGATGTGGTAGGCGGCCCTGAGCGCACCGGCATTGCCGAGGATATGTCCTTTTTGAACTATCGTCTGGGAACCGTTGAAGTTTCTCACGAGGTCACCAAGGCCAAGCCCGACATCATCTGGAACTATGACGAGCCTAAGAAGGCCATCCGCTATGTGGATCACCAGCTGATCCTCGATTCCTTCTGGGAAGAGGGCGAGCTGAACAAGATCATGGTCTCCATGCTGGCCAATGAGATGGATAAATGCGGTATGCACCCCTTCCACTCTTCCTCCGTTGTCTATAAAGGCCACGGCATCCTGCTGGTGGGCGGCGAGAACAACCACGGCAAGTCCATGACGCAGCTGGAGGCCTGCAAGCGCGGTGCTCAGGTTTTCTCCACCGAGACTACCGTGATGGATGATGAGACCGGTATCGCCCTGTACGGCTCCAAGAACATCTATGTCCGCAAGCGCGCCAAGGGTACTGAGCGTTCCGATCTGGCCAACCAGGACGAGGGCGTGAAGATGTTCTTTGGTGATGAGCCCACCATGGAAATGCGCGACGAACCCATCCAGATGGATCTGGCCATCATGCCCTGCATTGACGGTTGGTTCAAGACCGAGGTCAAGCAGATGGGTCAGTTTGAGGCCGCTTATCAGAGCTATCACTCCATGATGAACTTCTTTGGTATGAACCAGCTGCTGTCCGGCGGTGACGGTCTGGTTATGCCTATCATTGATGAAGAGGATCGGCGTCAGGCGCGCGGTGCTTTCTGTGCCAAATATGCCGCAGGCCGCCCCTACTTCATGGTTCGCGCAAAGACTCCCCAGCTGGTTCTCGATGAGATTGACAAGCTGATGGAGCAGCTGGGCATGAACTGATAATTAGCCTCCGGTTTTCACCGGAGGCGAGAGGACACCTGTATGAAACTGATTCTATTGGGCGCCCCCGGCGCCGGCAAGGGCACACAGGCCGACATCCTGTGTAAAGAGCTGGATATCCCCACCATCTCCACCGGCAACATCCTCCGCGCCGCCATCAAAAACGGCACCCCCACCGGCATGAAGGCAAAAGCCTACATGGACGAGGGCAAGCTGGTGCCTGATGATGTCATCATCGGCATCATCACTGAGCGGGTGGCCGAGGATGACTGCAAGAACGGCTACATCCTGGACGGCGTGCCCCGCACCATCGCCCAGGCTGAGGCAATGGAGAAGGCCGGGATCGTGTTTGACGACGTGGTCTCCATTGAGATCTCCGATGAGGTCATCATGGAGCGCATGAGCGGCCGCAGAGTCTGCGAATCCTGCGGTGCCAGCTACCATCTGGTGGCTGTGCCCCCCAAGCAGGAGGGTATCTGCGACAAGTGCGGCGGCAAGCTGGTCCAGCGGAAGGATGATGCCCCCGAGACCGTGAAAGCGCGTCTTGATGTCTATCATAAGGAGACCGAGCCGCTGAAGGCGTTCTACGCTCAGCGGGGGCTCCTGAAATTTGTGGAGAATCAGGCCACTGTGGAGGAGACCTCTCAGGCCATCCTCCACGCTCTGGGCAAATAAGCCGTTATCAGGCAAAAAAGTGGGAAGAAAGACACCCGTGTTAAAGGCTTTGGGTTCGGTGAGAGCCATTATGCCGATTACTAACACGCCGGTGGCTTTCTCGATACCTAAGATATGTTAAGGTGAAAAAGTGAAGAAGAGATATGCTTTTCTTTGGAGATGCCTTTTTTATGTGACTGGTGTAATTTGCATGGCGGTCGGCCTTACCCTGAACACCAAAACACAGTTTGGGGTAGGAGCCGTGGCATCCATTGCCTACGCCGGATCTCTGGTCTGGGGATTGGATTATGGCAGATTGACTTTTGTAGTCTATATGGTTGCGATTCTTCTCCAACTTCTTTTAAAAAAAGAGAATCGGCACTGGAGTATTTGCTTACAACTTCCTTTCAGCGCAATTTTCAGTGCTCTCCTGACAGCATTCGGAAAGTATATCCGGATTTCACCTGATACTGTGTGGCAGCGCCTTTTTGTGCTGTTTGCCGCGATCGGATTCTCGGCGCTTGGATTATTACTGATGGTGGACATGAAGCTGATTGCAAACCCGGCAGACGCTTTGGCGGATACCGTAGGAAGCATTCTGAGAAGAGACGTTGGATTTGGTAAAAATGTGATTGATGCCATAAGTGTAACGCTTTCCTGTGCAATCGGTCTAGCGGTTGCCGGAAAGGTCGTCGGGATTGGACTTGGTACGGTAGTAACCATGCTCCTGACAGGCCGGATGGTATCCTTCTTTCGTGGCCATCTAGAACAAAAAATCCAGACATTGGCTGGAATCAGCACATCACAGGCGCAAACTCACAAGAATTAAGGAGGATATAATTCTATGTTAAAAGTTGTTGGAATTGGCGAGAGCCATTGGGCAGATTACGATCACGCTATCAGCTCCCCCGATATTGAGATCGAGCAGATCACCCCGAACGTCTATACCTTCACTGGTATGCGCGGCTGCGACCCCAGCATGGTCATGACCAGCGAGGGCGCTGTGTTTATTGATACCGCCCAGTGGTTCACCCAGCTGGAGCAGATGATCGCCTTCGCCAAGGAGAAGTGCGGCGGCATCAAGTATCTGATCAACACCGAGTCCCACATCGACCACGTTTTCGGCAACCCCTACCTGAAGAAGGAGGGCGCCACCATCATCGCCCACGAAAAGGTGCTCAACGGTTACTACAAAATCCCCCCCGCGTTCAACCAGACCACCTATGAGTACAACCTGGACCTGCTGAAGCGCCAGGACCCCACCAAGGTCGACCTGCTGCTGCCCGAGGGCGAGGAGGAGATTGGCAAGCCCGATATCACCTTTACCGACAAGCTGACGCTGAAGGTGGGCGACCACACCTTTGAGTGCTACCACACTCCCGGCCACTCCCCCGAGCAGACCAGCATCTACTGCCCCGAGGAGCGCGTGGTGTTCGTCGGCGACAACATCTTCAATAACTGCCAGATCTGGTTCCACTCCATCGATTTCGACGCTCTGTTCAAGAGCCTGGATTGGCTGCAGAGCCTGGATGTAGATTACATCATCCCCGGCCACGGCCCCGTCATGGGCAAGGAGTGCATCGCTCAGAACAAGCAGTTCATCTACCAGTGGCTCAGCACGGTGGGCGACGCCATCATCAACAAGGGCTGGACCCGCGAGGAGTGCATCGAGCGCATCAACTTCGCGGACCGTTGCCCCGTAGACATCGGCCAGCCGGAGTGCATGGAGTATATCTCCACCAACAACGCCCGTATCGCTTACGATTACATCATGCGTAAAGGCGAACTCTAAGAGGTGCGAAATATGTCTGAGCGTTCTGTCGCCATTATCGGCAAAGGTATGATCGGCATCAGCCTGGCTGTGCTGTTCACCGGCAACGGCATTCCCACCATCGTCCTTGCCAAAAACAGTGAGGTCGGTCTGGAAAAATACCGCACCTACTACAAGGACTTGATCGCCCAGGGCCTTGTCACGGAAAAGCAGGCCACTGCTTGCGAAAAGCGCCTGTCCTTCACGGAGAACTACGCTGATTTGGCGGATGTGGAAGTCGTCATTGAGTGCGTCACCGAAAAGCCGGATGTCAAGTACGAGGTCTACCGCCAGATCGAGGCCAACTGCCCCCATCTGAAGGCCATCGCCTCCACCACCTCCGCCATCTCGCCTGTGGACCTGGCCAACGGTGTGTCCCAGCGGGAGAAGGTCATGGTGGCCCATCCGTACAACCCGCCCCACATGGTCCCCTGCGTGGAGCTGGTGAAGAATGACTTCACCTCCCAGGAGGCACTGGACGCTGTCGTCACGCTGCTGGAATCCTGCGGCCGGGAAGTCTGCAAAATGAATAAGCCCGCTCCCGGCTTCATCGCCAACCGTCTGCAGCACGCGCTGTACCGCGAGGCGGTCTATATGGTGGAGCAGGGCATCTGCGGCCCGGAGGACATCGACAAGTGCATCCGTTCCAGTTGGGGGCCCCGGTACACCTCCATCGGCCTGTTCGACCACTTCGACTACGCGGGTCTGGACCTGATCGCCAACATCGAGACCTATCTCTATCCCGACCTGTGCGACACCAAAACGGTCCATCCCTCCCTGCAGGAGCGTCTGGACCGGGGCAACCTGGGCTATAAGACCGGCGTCGGCTACTACGACTGGCGGGAGCGGGATATGGACGCCTTCCGCAAGAAAACCAGTGATCCCTATCTGCGGTTCTTCAACTGGAAGCTGCCGGAGGATTGAGAAACGTTCTCTCCCATAGAAACCAAGCCTTTCCGCAGTCAGGAGCGCATCTATGCAGGATTTTGACATCATTGAAGGCCTTGACAATATGCAGGTGGATGCTGTGATGGCCCTGCTGAAAACTACCCATTGGGCATCTCACCGCTCCGAGCAGCAGGAGCGGCTGGCAATGGAGCACTCCTTTTGCTACGGAGCACGCTGCCGCAAGACCGGCAGGCAAATCGCCTTTGCCCGTGTTGTAACGGATTATGGAACGACCTACTACCTCTGTGATGTAGTCGTTGACCCCTCCTGGCAGCACAAGGGCGTTGGACGTACGCTGCTGGAAGCCATTCAGACGAACCCGTTGTTTCGTGACCTGCGGGGTATTCTGGTAAGCCGTGACGCACAGCCGTTCTACGCCAAATTCGGTTTTGAAAAAAGTGACCGTGGTATGGTGAAACCCGCAAAAAAGTCGTAGCAGATTTTTTGAAATCGGGATCCCCTTTCAGTGCAGCAGGTTCTACATCAAATAATTTTGAGTCAACAAGGGTGGAAAGAATGGGACAACCCATTTTTTCCACCCCTGTCATGTCTTCCCGGCCAATCATAACCAAGCCTTATTCTGACCCTTATCCTGACCCTTATCCTGACCCTTACCACGGCAGAATCGGTCGGCACGTACTGACATCAAATAAGATTTACTTCTCAAAAAAGTCTGGAATTGCAATACTTAGCGGCACATGGAGAAATGCCCCGGCAGATGGTAAAATCCAGTATATACCAGTTCGAATCCCTCCTTCTCCGCCAAATCCCCAAATCCTTGATACGCAAGGGTTTGGGGGTTCTTTTTGCTTTTTTTGCAGTCCCCAAAGCCGCCTTCCACAGATACCCTGAAAGGGGTTCAATCATGCAGCTGGTTTTTCTAATCATTTGTTGCGAAGTATGTGTGATGTATGGCAGGCTGTCTTTTGTTTGATCCTTGTCAAATTGGTCGCTCTGTTCAGCTATAGCAATCCCCCCTGTGCAGCTTTTTCTGCACAGGGGGGAGTTTGCCTGTTAAGCCAGCTCGCCAACAGCAGGCAGGCGGCTTTTCCCGCTATTTTTCAAAAGTTCCCAAACGAATATCCATGCCGATCTCAAAGGCCCGGTCCCAGGGGAAGCGGTAGTTTTCCAGTTCGATCTTCCCCCACTTCGCCTCTCCGCGGTTTTCTGCGCTCTGGTCAAGAGAAACGAACATATTGCTGCGCTCCAGGTTTTTCAGCACCTTCCGGGTGCTCTTTTCCATGCCGCTCTCCAGCCGCTTCAGCACGGCCTCCCGGTCGATCTCAGGGACCCAGAAATTGTTGGGGTCGCCTCCCAGGTCATTGCGGATATAGGCCAGCAGGTCCTCCCGTACCACATGCTTGTAGCAGAAGTCCTTGAAGATACTGTCCGCCAAGGTCCGGGCAAAGGCCCGCTCCTCCGCGTCGGAGGTCTCTCCCCGGGTGAGATGGGCGTACCGGGCCACGCCGTGGCTCAAGGCCGTGCCGGTGACGATGGCCATGTCCAGGAACCCGGCATAACTGAGGAGCCACCCCAACTCTACTTCTTCCGTCAGCGCGTCATGGAATGCGGTGCCGTATTTGCCGTTCCCGGCGTCTATCAGGATCACGGGCCATCCGTTCCTCCGGCACGTCTTCAAATCCTGGATGAGGGCCTCATAGTATTCTGCCTTTTTCGTCTCGTCCGCAGGCTGGGTCAGCACCAGCACCCGCAGGTCCTCCGCCCCCGGCGCCACTTCCCGCAAGCCGAAGAAGCCGAAGTGCTCCGCCATGATGGCCTTCAGGGACTGGTAGTCATAGGCGCAGGCGGGCCGGTCCTCCGTGCCGCCGAAGTACGCCACGGACACGTCCGCACCCTCCCAGCCGGTCTCCTCCAGATAGAGCTTCGTCACCGCCTTGAAGGCCAGATCGTCCACGCCGGAAAGGAGGTCGTCCCCCTCACGCAATTGGCTCCGCAGGTAGGTGATCTCATTCTTCTGGATGCTTTCCTCCTGGGAGGAGTCGTCAATGCCGATCAGCACCCGGAAATGCTCATAACCGCCGCACTGGACCGTGTGGAGCATCCGCTCCGACAGCGCCAGCTTCCGGGTCCTGGCGGCGAGGTACGAGGCCACCTGTTCCTCCGTCAGGCCGAAGTCCGCCGGAGCCAGGGGCTCTCCGCCGCTGTCCAGTTGGTAGAGGGCCCGGACGTCCGATGCCTCCAGGTCTCCGGCCGGGAGCGCCGGCCGTCCCGCCGCACCGTAGGCCCGCAGGGCGTTGTAATCCTCCAGCGTTCCGCCCTGATAGCCCACCGTGGGCGCCAGACGCATGACGCTGTCCAGCAGCCATACCACGTTGTTTTCATCCTGGGCCAGGGCTGACAGCAGAGAATCTATTAGTTCAGACGAGGAGGTGGTGCCGCCGTCGGGGATGGGGACCTCGTCCTCCGTTACGCACCGGGAGCTGACCAGTCCGCCGGAGTGCAGCTGGTCCAGGGAAAGAATGTAGCGGTCGCAGCCCGCCGCCTCCTGGTCCAGCACCCAGGTGTAGAGGGACCAGGGGTTCCCGCACTGGAGGCTGTCGTAATTTTTGGGTTGGCCGTCCAGCGCCGTCCGGTAGTCCGCCAGTTCCGGCATTTCCAGCCGGTAGCCCAGGGACTGGGCCAGATACACTACCCGCTCCACATTGTCGGGCCGGTCGTCCAGAGGCACGTAGGCAATTTCCGGTCCCTCAACCGCCGGTTCCTCCTCCAAGGGCACCGTGGTCCCCGGTGCGCATCCGGCCAGCAGCAGGCAGGCCAGCGCCGCTGCCAAAATCCGTTTCTTCATGTTCTTCTCCTTATTTACACAAACAGCCTGCATGAACTCATGCAGGCTGTTTCTGTTCATTTACAGGCCAAACGCACTCAGGTCCAGGCCGCCGGTCAGGCCGCTCATGCCCTTTTCCATGGCGTCGCCCGCCTGGCGCAGGGCCTCGTTGACGGCGGAGACCACCAGATCCTGCAGCATCTCCACATCCTCGGGGTCCACGGCCTCGGGCTTGATGGTGACAGACAGGACCTCCTTCTTGCCGTTGACCTTGGCCGCCACAACGCCGCCGCCCACACTGGCGGTAAACTCCTGGGCCTCCACGGCCTCCTGGGTGGCGTTCATCTGCTCCTGCATGGCAGCGATCTTCTGCTGCAATTCCGCCTGGCGCTGGGCGCCGGACACCTTTCCGTTTGTAAATCCACGGCGAGCACTGTATCCCATGGTTGTATCTCCTTTACTGTTTACTTAATTTCAATATTGTCAAATTGACTGCCGAATTTCAGCAGGTTTTTCAAATTTTCCTGGGGCGAGGCCTTGGGAGGCTCTCCCACCCGGAGGAGCAGGCGAACCGCCGTCCCGGCGGCGTTCCCGGCCTCCTCACTGAGGACGCCCTTCACCCGGTCATTGTCCAACCGGCCCAGGGTAATGTCATCGGGGGCGTAGACCGTCAGCTGGTCGCCCTCCAGCACACCAGTGCACATGTCCAGGAACACCCGGTACATGGGCGAGAGCCTGCCCTTGCAGGCCTCCGACAAAGCACGCCACCAGTTTCCGCCCACAGCAGGCGCTCCGGGCGTTGCCGTGGCGGCAGGTCTGGCAGGCTCCCGCACAGGCTCCGGTATGTCAAAGACCCGCTCTCCCGGCTCCTGGGGCATGGGCGGTTCCTCCGGCAGCGGAGGCCGTTCCTCTTCCGCCGGGGAGGCCTTTTTCTCCGCAGGTATCTTCTTCACCGGCGGCTCCTCCCAGGGGGGCGTATCTTCCTGTTTCGCAGGTGCCGGTTCCCTGACAGGCTTCGCGGCAGCCACGCTCTGCTCCACGGCGGAGCGGATCACCCGGCCCCGGGCCAGGGCATCCTCCAGCCGCTGGATGCGGGCCTCCAGCGCCGTCAGGTCGCCGGAAAGGGATTCGTCACACAGCCGCAGGATGCAAAGCTCCGCGTCCGTGCGGCGGTTGGAGCTGTAATAGAGGTCCGCCGTGGCCTTCTGCAGCGTCGAGGCCAGATGCAGGAACCGGCTTCCCGGCACGTCTTTGGACAGCCGGTCCAGGGTGGCGGAGTCGTATCCGCCGGACAGCAGCGCAGCGCCGCCCTCCGGGGCGGTCCGCCGCAGCAGCAGGTCCCGCACCAGGGTGGAAAGCTCTCCCAACACGGCGCCCACGTCCTTGCCCCCGGCGTAGAGCTGGTTCAACAGCAGCAGGGCCGCCTTGGCGTCCCGCCGCAGGATGCGCTCCAAAAGCTGCGCCGTCTGGAGGTTTCCCGCCAAGCCCAGCACATCCAAGACCGCCGCGCTGTCCACTCTGCCGCCTGCTGCCGCGCACTGGTCCAGCAGGCTCAGACCGTCCCGCAGGGCGCCGTCCGCCAGCCGCGCCAGGATCTCCGCGCCGTCCGGCGTCAGGTCGATCTGCTCCTGTCCCGCCACATAGGTCAGCCGTTTGGCGATGTCCGTGGGGGTGATGCGCTTAAAGGAGTACCGCTGGCAGCGGGAGAGAATGGTGGCGGGCACCTTGTGGAGCTCCGTGGTGGCCAGAATGAACATCAGGTGCTCCGGCGGCTCCTCCAGGATCTTCAGAAGTGCGTTAAAAGCCGGAGTGGACAGCATGTGGACCTCGTCCACAATGTAGACCCGCTTTTTCACGTTAGCGGGAGAGTAAATTGCCTCGTCCCGCAGGGCACGCACCTGGTCCACGCCGTTGTTAGAGGCGGCATCCAGCTCCAGCACATCCAGGAAGCTGCTGCTCTCGATGCCGATACAAGAAGGGCACTGGCAGCAGGGGTCGCCGTTCACCGGATGCTCGCAATTGACCGCCTTGGCCAAAATTTTGGCGCAGGTGGTCTTGCCGGTGCCCCGGGTGCCGGTGAAGAGGTAGGCATGGGAGGTTCGGCCCTCGGCCACCTGCTTCTGCAGGGTCTCCGTGATATGAGACTGCCCGATAACATCGGAAAACACCTTGGGCCGCCACTTTCGATACAGGGCCTGATACATGGGAAATTCCTCCCTGGACAGAGTAAGTCCCCCGCATGCAGCTGCGGAGCCGGCACCCTCGCGGCACATGGAAGGTCCCGCTTAATGCTGCTCGGTTCCCCGCCTGACATGGTTCGCAGGGTCCCATTGCGCGAGACCGGCTCCGCAGCTGCACGCGGAGGACTTGTTCATAGCTTATTTATTCTACTATATTCTTTTCAAATAAGCAACCAGAAATTTTTGTTTTTTAAATTTAGACTTTACAACCCCGGAAATTATGGTATAATATCATTTGCCGCTGGAATCCCGGCGACAAACGGGGGCGTAGCTCAGCTGGGAGGAGACCCGGTTCGGTCATAGCCCCTCTTTTTCCGGGGCCTAACTCATTTGCTGGCACACGGTTCACATCTCATTAAATTTCATACCCGGGGGCGTAGCTCAGTCTGGGAGAGCGTACGGTTCGCATCCGTAAGGTCGAGGGTTCGATCCCCTTCGTCT